>JBGVIG010000162.1:0-2448 GCA_045122995.1 Eubacteriales bacterium
TCTTTGCGATATCAGATTGTGTAAAATCATTATCTTCTCTAATATCACGTAATCTTTTAAAGTATCTCATAATATTTCCTCCTAACATCTTCAAATCATATCACATGTGATTAATTCCTGCTCACTTTTAACCATATATGATGTATAATAGTTTCCGAAAGCACACCATATATGATTAAAACAAAAAGGAGAAAAAACTATGAAACCCACCATCAGCAAACTTTGGAATGGAAACCTCGCACCTTGGGAAGAAATCGGTGAACACAATAAGGAACTCATACATTTGAGCCGAAACTGCGAAAAATATAAAACTGCACTTTTGGAAACACTTGATGAAAAAGACAAAAAAATATTCGAAGAATACGAAAACGCCGTCAATGATTGGCAATTTTTTGAAACAGAAGACGCTTTTATCAAAGGTTTTAGCATCGGAATGACGCTCGCTGCTGAAACTATTATTTCAAAATAGCCCCATCTTGGGATTCAAAAGAGACAAGTCCCTTTTGCGGAGCGCGAGGCGGTGCCTCGCAAAAGAAAAAAGAACCTCCGAAGAGGTTCTTTTTCGTTTATTCAAGTTCAAATGCGCCCGTATAGAGCTGATAATATTTTCCTTTTTCCGCAATGAGTTTTTCATGGGAACCGCGTTCGATGATGCGACCGTGTTCCAAAACCATAATAACGTCAGAATTGCGAACGGTGGAAAGACGGTGTGCAATAACAAACACCGTTCTGCCGAACATCAGACCGTCCATACCCTGCTGAACAAGTGCTTCCGTTCTCGTGTCGATCGAGGAAGTCGCTTCGTCAAGGATCATAACGGGCGGATCCGCAACTGCCGCACGGGCGATGGAAAGAAGCTGACGCTGACCTTGAGAAAGGTTCGCACCGTTGCCCGTCAGCATGGTGTTGTAGCCATCGGGAAGACGGGTGATGAAGTCATGCGCGTTGGCAAGCTGTGCCGCTGCGTAAACTTCCTCGTCCGTGGCATCAAGTCTGCCATAACGGATATTTTCCATAACCGTACCTGTGAAAAGGTTGGTGTCCTGCAAAACCACTCCAAGAGAACGGCGAAGATCTGCTTTTTTGATCTTATTGATATTGATGCCGTCATAGCGAACCTTACCGTCCGCAATATCATAGAAGCGATTGATGAGGTTCGTGATGGTCGTTTTACCAGCCCCCGTCGAGCCGACAAATGCGACCTTCTGACCGGGTTCGGCATACAGAGAGATGTCGTGAAGAACTGTCTTTTCGGGAACGTAACCGAAGTCCACCTCCGTCAGGCGAACGTCACCCTTGAGAAGTGTATAGGTAAGCGTGCCATCACCATGGGGGTGTTTCCAAGCCCAGATGTTGGTGCGCTCTTTGCTTTCCACAAGGTTTCCGTCTTTATCGTATGCCGCATTGACAAGCGTTACGTAGCCTTCGTCCACCTCAGGCTTTTCGTCCAGAAGATCAAAGATTCGGGAAGCACCCGCAAGCGCCATCGCAATGGAATTCACGTGCTGGGAAGCTTGGTTAACGTTCATACAGAACTGACGTGTCATATTCAGGAACGTCGCAACGATCGTGACATCGAGAACAAGTCCCGAAATAGGGTTAACTACGTTGCCCGAAAGGAGCAGCGCACCACCCACGAACACCACAAGAACGTAAAGCAAGTTACCGATATTACCGAGGATAGGGCCAAGGATATTGGCAAATTTATTCGCTTCTCTCGCATCGTGGAAAAGCTGTTCGTTGATCTTATCAAAATCTTCTTTGCAGGCATCTTCATGGCAGAAAACCTTAACAACCTTCTGACCGTTCATCATTTCTTCGATATAGCCCTCTTCGTGGCCAAGCGATTTCTGCTGACGGATAAAGTATCTGGCGCTTCTGCCACCGATGGTTCTGGTCATGAAGACCATCAGACAAGCACCAACCACAACAACACAGAAAAGCTGCACGCTGAAGCGGAGCATGATCACGATCAAAGACGTGATGACGATCGAAGAAGAAATAAGACTGGGGATACTCTGGGAGATGAGCTGACGAAGCGTATCAATATCGTTCGTATAATAGCTCATGATGTCACCGTGAGGGTGGGTATCAAAATATTTGATGGGAAGCGTCTGCATCTTAGCAAACATTTCTTTACGCATATTGTCAAGCGTACCCTGTGTGACTTTTGCCATCACGCGTGTCCATGTGAAATTGCAGACAAGACCTGTCAAATAGATACACAAGAGCGTAAGCACCGTTTTGATGATGCCGGGATAGATCTTGGCAAGTGCCGCTGCGGCACCCTCCGCGTGGTAGATATCCACACCTTCCGTGATGTAGGTAAGAATCTGTTGTGTGAAAATCGAGGAGATGGAATTGACGAGTGCGCTGATCACAAGACAAACAAGCACGAGGCACAGCGTCGGCTTATAATATTTGACAAGGAAGCGAAGCACACGGCCA
>JBGVIG010000163.1:0-3640 GCA_045122995.1 Eubacteriales bacterium
TCTTTGCGAGCATGATCGATATGATGTTTTGGATAAATGGTACAAGAGCTTCCATTGCGTCTTGCAGGATCCGAGCGTATGCAAGAAAATCGGTGATTATTACGTCCGCAAAGATGAAAAACAAAAAGCTGTCGAATACTATGAGGCGTATGATAAATCCGCCGAAATCCTCGACGAAGACATTCTGCTGTTTATGAGCAGCTACTACGAAAACACCCAAGAACACGAGAAGCTTTCTGCATGGAGCGAGCGCCTCGGCGATCTGTATCACAGCAATCATCGCGATGAAATGGCAGCGGAATGTTACAAAAAATGCATTCTCGAAACGCTTTCTCCCATCAAACTGCAGTTGACAGCCGATGCGCTCTTTGCAAAAAATGATATCGACACCGCCTTGAAATGGTATTCGCTCTGCTTTGACAAGGAAAATGATGAAAAGCTTATCAAAAAAGTGGCTGACAAGCTTTGGAATGTTGATCACAAGGATACTGCCATTGAATGGTATGAAAAATACTATAATTTATCCGAAGATCATGTCGCTGCCAGAAGGATCGGTGACTATTATTTCGAAAAAGACGAGAAAGAAAACGCCGTTCAGTGGTATATGGACTCTTATCATCCGGACACTCACCCCTTCACAAAGGAAGTTCTGCGCTTTGTGGAAGACCATCTCGACGATGAATGCTGCAAAACATGGTGGATTGCTTATTTGAATACGGACTTTGGTGATCTGTATTATCAGGAAGGTGATATGCAAACGGCATTGACCTATTACCGTAAGTGTAAGACTTTGTCCTATAAAAAGGTAGAATGGATCACAGACTTTTTCTTTGATCAGAATTGTATTGACGATGCACAAGCTTGGTGTAAGACACACGTGGGTAAATATGGCGTTAGCCATCATCTTGCAAAAAAAGCTGCTGACCGTCTTTGGGATCTTGATAAGAAGACAGATGCCATCCAATGGTATGAAAAGTACTATGAGTTATCCCTTGACAAAACCGTCACCGAGAAGATCGGAGATTATTATTTCGACAGCGATAAGAAAGAACGCTCGGTTCCATGGTATATGCTGGCGTATGAAACAAAGAATCTTTCTTTGAAAAAGAAAGTTCTGATGTTCTTGGCAGAATACTGCGCTGAAAACAAAAAAGAAGCTTGGGCTTCCAATTGGAATGAAAAGCTCGGGGACCTCTTTTCCGAGGAGGGCGACATTTCCAAAGCAATGGCATATTACAAAAAATGTATCCCTGAATCATTCCTTGCCCCCAAGCAGGAAATGATCGCCGATTATTTCTTAGATCAAAAACGAATCAATATTGCGACAGATTGGTATTCCGCATGCTTTGAAAAAAGCAAAGATGCCGACCTCGCAAAAAAATTTGCCGACCGTCTTTGGGATCTTGATAAGCAGGCAGCCGCGATTCGATGGTACGGAAACTACGCACAGATCCGTCGTGATCCTGACGTTGCGAAGTTTATTGCCGATTATTATTTCCAAAATGATCATCAAAAAACAGCAACCGATTGGTATTTGAAATCTTTTGAATTCGGCAACAAGGCAGATGAGGAAACGGTGAAACGTCTTGCGGAATATTATAAAACATATTACAAGACACACCCACTTCCCAAAAAGCCCACCCCGGTGATGATCGCCAACATGAAATGGATCCAGGAATACGGTGATATCCTTCATAAGAAAAATGACGTTGCCGGCGCTGCCGTGGCGTACGCTATATGCGATGAAACGCTTATCCTTCCCAGCAAACAGCTACTTGTCGCGGATCACTATCTCGATAACGAAGATATTGACAATGCGATCCGTTGGTATGAACGATATTTTACACAAACAAAAGATCACTCAGTCCTTAAAAAAGTTGCGGACAAACTTTGGAATACGGATCAGAAAAACGATGCCATTGCTTGGTATGAAAGATTCTGTCAGTACAGCATGAATACGGATAAGACCATCGTTCAACGCGTTTTTGAGTTCCATAAGCAAAATAACAGCGAAAGATCAACCTATTGGGCTCAACAATACGGCGATGCGCTCCTTCATGATCATGACATTGACGGCGCGGTAGCGATATATAGCCAATGCGGCGAAGCACTTTCCGATCCGGCAAAACAAAAGCTTGTCGCTGATCATTATTTCAATAAAAATGAAATCACAAATGCTATCATCTGGTATAATCATTACTTTGCTAAACGGGACGATTACGAAACCGCAAAAAAAATCGCGGATCAGCTTTGGCAAACGAACAACATCATCCAAGCGATCTCGCTATATGAAAGCTATTTCAAGATCATCTATCCATTAGAACTTCGTTCCAAAGGTGCAACCAATCCGGATTCTGATGTCATTTTGCGACTTGGCGAATATTATCTTGCTCAAAAAATGACCGATCTTGCGAGCGAGCGGCTGTGGGTTGCAGCGCAGCTCATTAACGGTGATCCGTTGACAACAATCACGGAATATGAGCTGCTGGAAAACAACAATATTGTATTAGTCAACAGAAAATACGCGTTCCTGAAGCAAAACGAAGAATTGCATTTTCTGGACATGAACTATGTCAAATCGTTTAAGGTGATGCAACCTCGTCTTTTCAACAAAGGCGGTTCCGTTCTCCACCTGAAACGAAATGCACCGAAAAATTTTTCTGAAAAAGTCACAATATCGGAATTTTATAAAAACGATGCGGACTTGAATGAGGCATTAAAGGAATATTTTGAGTCAAATCATATTCCCGTAATTTATGATGGCCAGTAATGTTCACAAATCAAATCTCGCAAAATGCTTGTTACACATAAACATAATAGGAAAGGGGGCATAAGCCCCCTTTCCTATTGATCCATCATATAACATCAAAAAGCAATTATAAAAACATATCTGTTTTTACCGACAGAAAAACGGCTTCCGCTCACCAGTGGGTAAGATCTTTCCGACTCTAATTTTGTTCCGTCCTCAAGATAAGTACCACTACAGGAGCCGAGATCTTTTAAGAAAACATTGCCTTGCGCATAAGCAAGCTCACAATGCACCGCATCTGCACCGCTATCCATCGGGAGAACAATCTCACAACGAGCGCTGTCGCGTCCGATGCAAGCATGATCCAAAACAATAAAGCTTTTCCCTGTCATTGTGCCGCCTTGAACACAAACGGAAATCTTTTTACAATTCACAAATGCGTTTTGCAAAGCACTCTTGTTTTTCTTTTTTATAAAACAAAAGCACCCCACCACTACAGCCGCAGAAATCACAAAAACACACCCTACGATCACCCACAAAAAAACACTATTATTTTTTTTCGGCGGTAAGGAAGTTTCTGAGGTTCCGAAATCACCGATCATGGTGTTTTCCGTTGTATCTTGCATACTGTTTTTTGTTGTCGTTTCAATTGGTGTCGTGATCTCTGTGGCAGTCGTTTGTACAGCTTCGGTCGTCACTTCTGTCACGGTTGTCTGCTCGGTCTTGAGCGTCTCCTCGGTTTGCATGGTTGATTCTGTCGTTTCTTCCTGCACAAGCGCCTCGGTTTCTTCCGATGATACATTCGAGGTCTGATCCATTTCCGCGCTCACTGCAGTATCCAAAGTTTCATTTTCATCAAGAACTTCGCCATCAGTTGCAAAACAAGGAAGC
>JBGVIG010000164.1:0-2174 GCA_045122995.1 Eubacteriales bacterium
CGACACTCTTGTAAACGGCGCTGCTATCAGCTTCAAGGGTAACGGTTGGGACGAAATTGTTCTTGAAATCAACTATTCTGCAAAAAAAGAAGTTTATATTGACGGCAATATTGATCTTTTGGGCATGATCATCAATGCGCCTAAAATGCACATCGAAATCGACGATTTTGCGATCCAGACCATTTGGGTTGAAGCGATCGCAAGTGACAATTGTCTTGTCATGACCCACACTAATGCCGATTATCTTATCCTTGAAAAAGGTACGATCAAGGTAGGTAAAAATTGCGAAGTTACAGAACTTACCGTGAACGGTGACGAAGGCAATGTCATCACCAATGTAGGCGCTGCAATCACTGAAGTGATTATTGATGCAAAAGACGTTAAAATCACAAACTATGGTGAAATTGGCAGCATTTCTGTTGAAAGCGGTTCTTATGAAATCGTTGCAGGCACAAAAGTTTCCGAGTCCGTTGATGTTGAAGTTGTTGATGGTGAAGTAAACCTCGAAGGCGACTATAGTGATAAGATCGTGAATGTTACCGGCGGTACAGGTGAAGTTGACGTTACTTCTGAAACACAGATTGGCGAACTTGTTATCGCAGGTAATACCGAAGATACGGTTGTCAGCATCTCTGCGGAATGCGGCGCAATCACCCTTGTAGATGATACCGCGATCGTTATCACCGAAGACGGCAAAGTTAATTCTTATGTTTCCGTTGAAAACAACGCCATTGTTACTATCACAAATAACAGCAATGAGCCTGTTATTGTAGCAGTTGCCGATGCTGATGCAAAAGCAAATGTGACTGTGGGTGAAGAAAGCACTGGTGATGTAGAAGTTCGCGTACTTGTTCCCGTTTCCAATGCTGACGCGCTTAAAGACGCCATCGACTCCAAAGAAGACGTGAACAATAACGTTATTGTTTTGGAGAGCGATATCACTCTCGCTGAGGAATGGACTCCTATCGGTGTTGACGGTTACCATGGCGCAAAATATCTTGTAATCGACGGTCAGGGCAAGACCATCACCGGTCTTACTGCTCCTTTGATCGCAGGTGGTTTCGCAGGCGAATCCGGTATTATTATCCGCAATCTCACTATTGCGGACTCTGCTATCAAGAGTACAAACGGTGTTGGATCTGGTGCGTTTATCGAATCCATCGACTCTATGCCCTATATTGTCCTTGATAATTGCCACCTTATTAACAGCACTGTTACAGGTTCCCGTACGGGCGGTTTGATTGGTTGGACAGCTGGCTACAACAATGAAAATGATGGTCCCGTAAAAACATACGTTACTGTTATTAATTGTACTGTGAAAAACTGTGAAATTACTGGCAATGGTTCTGTTGGTGGTATTATTGGTCACGCAGGTAACAATGCTTGGACGTTTATGACCATTGAAAGCTGCACCGTTGAAGGTAACGATCTTACCGCTATTGATGACGGCGGTTTCCGCGTAGGTGCTTACGTTGGCACTGCAAACGTCGGTGAAGTTACTATCACAAACTGCACAAGTAAAGATAACACCATCGTTCAAAAAGCAACTGCTGAAGGTGAAGCTATTTACGAAGCAAATGATGCACTTTACGGTCGTGCTGTTCTCGGTAGCACAGGTAAGCTCATCATCGAAGGTAATATCATCGCTGACGGCACATACGGAAAAGACTAATTCACAAAATCCCCTAACCTCGGTTGGGGGATTTTTATGCCCTTTTCGCTTCTTCTGTAGGTACAGAAGAACTTGCACACATGGAAATGATCGCCGCAATCCTTTATCAACTGACACGCAATCTTTCCATCGAAGAGATCAAAAAAACCGGCTTTGATACCTATTTTGTCGATCACACTACGGGAATCTATCCTGTATCTGCCGCAGGCGTTCCCTTCTCTGCAGCATACCTTGCCGTAAAAGGCGATCTTTTCGCAGACTTGCACGAAGACCTTGCAGCAGATGCTGCAATCGCGCAAGCACAACTTTTTCAGGTTATTGAATACATACCACAAGAAAACGCCAGACAAAAATAAGAAAAGCACCAATGCTGATCCAAAGCCATGTGAGGTTCACATAGTCAGGATCTTCCGCTTCCCCCTTCCCTTGACTTTTCCAATGCTTTATGCTATAATAAAGAAAAATAAAGATGTGCTTTCCGAACATATTGGATATGGCATCA
>JBGVIG010000165.1:0-5008 GCA_045122995.1 Eubacteriales bacterium
TCTTACAAGTTTGTGCAGAAAAAGAAAGTGCTTCGCGGTGCAAAATTTTTTCCATATGTGGACGAAGAAGATGCTCCGCGCGCTGAAAAATACTGCCGATGACGATTCTTTCGGGATTTAAGATGTCTATGAGAACGGCAAGTCCCGCACCAAGCTTTTCACCACAGATGCGATAAGTTTCCAGGGCGACGGTGTCACCTTGATCTGCGTATTCTGCGAGGAGCTTTGCGGTGATATTGGCAAGATCACTTTCACTTTTGCAATAGGGAAGTGTTTCCCCCATCTGCAATTTTTCAAGGATCAGATTTCTGCCGAGCTTGGCGATGCCGCCGCCACTGCAAAAGCCCTCAAAAGAACCTGCTTTTCCGTAGCCGACGGGTCCGTATTCGCTCATGCGCATATGTCCCACTTCGCCTGCCATGCCCGATGTGCCGCTATATAAATTTCCGTTCAAAATCAGTCCCGCCCCCATGCCTGTGCCAAAGGTCAGGAAAATCATGTTTTCTGTGCCTTTGCCGGCGCCGTATTTCCATTCCGCGAGCGCGCAAGCATCGGCGTCATTACAAAGGAATGCAGGAATACCAAAGCGTTTTTCCATCATTTCCGTGATGTGTATTTCGTCCCAGCTGGGAAGATTGGGCGGAGAGAGAATCACGCCGGTTTTGCTGTTGAGCGGGCCGCCGCAGGAAATGCCGATGGCATCAGCGGTACCGATCTTCTCAACGGCATTCATGATATTTTCAATGGTTTCTTCATAAGTGGTGGTAGCAAAACGGATCTTTTTTTGAACGCCGTTTTCATCACCAAGGACAACGGCACATTTGGTGCCGCCGATATCAATACCGATATTCATAAGGAATTCCTCTTTTTGGATAGGTTTTAAAATAGACTTGTGATGATATCCACGCATTTTTCAATGCCAAGCTCACTGCTGTTTAGGCTGATGGTGTAATTTTGACAAGCGCCCCATGTGTTTCCGGTATAATATTTATAATTGATGCTGCGCTTTTTGTCCATGTCACGGATCATTTTTTCAGCATTTGCATCATCGACGTGATAGATCTCTTTGATGCGTGCGATCTTATGGGGCATATCGCCATGGACAAAGACATTGAGGCAGGCAACCGAGCCTTGCAAGAGATAATCGGCGGAACGGCCGACGATGACACAAGGTCCTTTCGAAGCAATATTCAAAATGATTTGACGCTGGACATTGTGGATATAATCCTCCATCGATTCGCCAGCGCTGTTTCTGCCAACGAAAGAATAGGCAAAAATACTTTTGGAAGGCGCATATTCCGCGAGCTTTTCCACGTATTCCTTCACAAAGCCTGTTTGCTCTGCTACCTTTTCCAAAATTTCTTTGTCATAAAAGGGAATATTCAGCTTTTTTGCGACTTCTTCGCCAATAAATCTGCCGCCGCTGCCGAATTCACGGCTGATGGTGATGACTTTGCTCATGATTTTACCTACCTTTCACAATATATTTTCTGCTTTCATTTTATCACATGAGGGAGAAAATGTCAAATCAAACGTAAAAAATCACCAAAACGGAAGTTTTGGTGATTTACAAAATTTTAGTTTTCTCTCTTATCGCCCCAGAAGAAGAGTGCAACAGTACCGGGACCGGTGTGGCTACCAATGGTGGTGCCAATGTTATTGATGATCACTTTGCCGTCAAGATTCGGGAAGCATTCGCGAACCTTTTCTGCAACGAGCTGTGCATCGTTGAAACGGCCGGAGTGGGAAATATAGCATTTGCCGGAATATTCAGCGCCGCCATCTGCATTTTCCACCATTTTTTTCACGATTGCATCAATGACTTTTGCTTTGGTGCGGATCTTTTCACGAGGAATGAGCTTACCTTCGTGGCTTACATTGAGAAGAGGACAGATCTGGAATACGGTGCCGAACCAACCTGCCGCTTTGGAAACTCTGCCGCCTTTTACGAAGAATGTAAGGTCGGTGGTGAAGAACCAATGGTGCATTTTCAGCTTATTTTCTTCTACCCATTCATAAAGTTCGTCGATAGTTTTGCCTTCATCGCGAAGATCTGCGAGCTTATCGAGCAAAAGACCAAGACCGGAAGATGCAGCAAGAGAGTCTACGATATAGATCTTTCTGTCGGGATACTGTTCTGCCAAGGTATCTTTTGCTACGTTTGCGGCATTGATCGTGCCGGAAATGCCGGAAGAAAGGCAAAGATGAATGATGTCAAGCCCCTGTTCGAGGAACGGAGTGAAATATTCTACAAATTCGGAAGCGGCAACCTGAGAAGTTTTGGTTTCAGCGCCGTTTTGCATTGCTTCATAGAATTGATCGAGCGGCATAGATCTGCCGAGGTCGTCCATATATTCAACACCGTCGAGAGAATAGTGGAAGAACACGCATTTGATATCGCGTTTCGCAAAATGTTTTTCGGAGAGGTCTGCGGTGGAGCAACCGCTGATTACATAATTAACCATGGGATATACCTCCTAGTTTTTATATTTTTACTATTTCATTATAGCATGTTTTTTCGCTTGTTGTCAATACAACCGTGATTTTTTTAGAGATTTACGCAGTTGATCGGAGTTCCCTTGGAAAAAGAACGCAAATTTTCTGTCACAAGGTCGATCAGTCGGGTTCTTGCTTCGATGGACGCCCATGCAACGTGGGGGGTGATATAGCAGTTTTTCGCCGAGAGATACGGGTGATCTTTGCGCATCGGTTCGGTATCCAAAACGTCAATGCCTGCGCCTCGGAGCTTACCGCTGTTTAAAGCTTCTGTCAGCGCATCTTCATCAATTACGCCACCGCGCGCGGTGTTGATGATAACGGCGGAAGGTTTCATTTTTGCGATGGTTTCACGGTTTACGGTGTTTTTCGTTTCATCGGTGAGCGGACAATGGAAGGAAAGATAGTCGCTCTCCATAAAAAGCGTATCGCGGTCAACGAACGTCACACCTTCATATTCCTGCGGACGGCGTACGGTGGCGATGACCTTCATACCGAACGCGAGTGCGATCTTTGCGACCGCTTTGCCGATGGTGCCGAAGCCGAAAATGCCGAGTGTTTTACCTGCGAGTTCGCTTGTTGGGAAAGCGAGATAGGAGAAGGTTTTTGCATTTGCCCAATCTCCTTTTGCGACGCTTGCGGCATAATCGTCCGCGCGGCTTGCAAAATGCAGAATGAGAGCAAACGTATGTTGTGCTACAGAATCGGTCGAATAACCGGGTACGTTACAAACGACGATCCCGCGTTCTTTGGCAGCTTTCGTATCAATGTTATTGTAGCCTGTGGCAAAAAGTCCGATAAAACGAAGATTGGGGCAAGCGTCCATGATCTCGGCTGTGATCTTTGCTTTGTTGACAACGACGGCATCGCTTTCGCCGATGGCGGCAGCAACCTCGTTCGGCGGCAACGTATCAAAATAAGTGACATCTCCCACGGTTTCCAGCGGGGCGAGAGAAACGTCGCCTGTGGTGATGGTACAACGGTCAAGAACGGCAATTTTCATATAAAAATCCTTTCGTACATTGATATTACTGCTATTTTACCATAAAATTGCAGAAAGTAAAATGCTTTTTTGAGATTTTCTTGCATTATTCATTTTTTTGTGTTAAAATGATGAAAAAGAAAGGGGGCGCGGCTATGCGATCTGTCTACGTTGTTTTTTCGGCAACACCATATAAAATGGGAAGATTTATCCGCACGATGATCGGAAATCCCTATAATCACGTTTCCATCAGTCTTGATGCGCGCCTTCGTACGATGTATACATTCGCGCGCTTTCATATCAATACGCCGTTTTACGGTGGCTTTGTGACAGAAAATCTGGCGCGTTATAAGCATCGCAACAAGTCCTCCGACATCAAGGTTTGTAAGATCCCGATCTCCGACGAGGATTATGCCAAGCTTTCTTCCTTTCTTCATTCGATGAATGAAGCTCGCGCTAAATATATTTACAATACGTATTCTGCGATTTTTGCCTTTTTTGGGATTCGATTGCCGATCCGCGGGGCGTATACTTGTGCGGAATTTGTGGGAGATATCCTTGGCAGATTGGGAATGGATATGCGCCGCGGCGAGTATCATTCGCTGGCGGAGATGGAAAAGATGCTTTCTCCTTATGTCATCTACGTTGGTCCCTCCACCGGTTATGCGGCGGCTTGGGGAAATGGAAATGATGCTTTTTTCGAGCGAATGCCTGTGATGTCAGGCACGATGGCAACAGCAGGCTCTCTCATGAAGCTTACGGCAAGAGGAATTCACGGCGCTGTGTCTTATCTTACACATAAAGTGACGAAATAAAAAACGGTTGAGATTCTCAACCGTTTTTTAAAATTTAACCTTGTGTTTTTTTCTTGGCGGTGTATCTGCGCCGACACCGACAACGCCCGAAAGCATGCTGCAAATGACGATGGCAGGCGCGCAGATGGCAAAAAGAGAAATATGTATGCCGAATCCGAACGCGAATGCGAGCAAAACGAGGATTCCGATGAGCAAAATGCCTGAAAGCGCACCGCAGGCAAGTCCGCTTTTGCGGTGGGCGCGCGCCGCGAGATAGCCGCTGACGAGAGCTGTGATGAAGAGTGCCGCGAGAGCGAGCATGGGCGTATATTTATCGGGATCTTTCATCGAAAGCCCCAAAAAACAGGTGACGACAAGCAAAACAATTCCGATCACAAGCGAGATGACCGTGCCGAGAAAGACGGATACGAAGAAGCTTTTTTCATTTTTTTGCGTTGCTCTCTTTTTGACCGTGGTGGTTTTGTCCATAAATAAATAACCTCCGAACCTTTTTATGCTAACAGCATATGCGGTGCGGAGGGAATTTATGATTATTTGGTTTCTTCTTTTGCTTCGGTTTCTTCTGCGGGAGCGCTTACTTCGGGAGCGTCGAACTTGCGGTCGATGCGCTTGATTGCGGCGCGTTCGAAACGGATCTTGGTTCTTTCCTTGGTGGTTTCGAGAACGAAGGTGTCTTCCTTTACGTTCACAACTCTGCCGATGATACCGCCGATGG
>JBGVIG010000166.1:0-2412 GCA_045122995.1 Eubacteriales bacterium
GTATCAACCTTCGAAGCAATCGTAGCTTTCGAGCATATATTTACCAATGTTATAGAGGAGCGCATCAGACTGAAGACGAAGTTCTGCAGGCATTTTTGCAAGCTTATTTACAACCATACCGTCCTGCTTGAAAGGGATAATGCCTTTACGAATGGTAGGTGCTTCTACTTCAAAGGCGAATGCACCGCGATAGCCGATTTCCTTGAGCGCCACGATCACAGCGTCGTAGTTGATGTTGCCGTGGAAAGGAATTTCATGTGCATCGAAATCCGCGCCTTTGATGCCAAGGTTATCGGAAACGTGAATGCCCTGAAGTGCATCGCCGAGCATCTTGATGCTTTCATACTGATCACCGCCCCAAAGGTTTGCGTGACCGATATCCCAGCAAACACCAACGTAAGGGTTTTTGCCGATGCGTTCCAAAATTTCGAGCATATCGTCTGCGTCAGCGAGATGGTTGCCGTCATTCTGACAGTCGGTGTTTTCAATAAGGAGCTTCACGTTTGCTTTTTCCGCAGTTTCGAGAAGTTGCTTGAAGGTTTCCGCTGTTGCGTTCATGAATTCGTTGCGTGTCATATCCGCGATATTCCAGCCTGCGTGAACAGCCATAGAGGGGATACCGATTTTACCTGCAAGCTCGATCGCGCGAGGTGTTTTCTTAAAATAGAATCTACCGCCGTCAGCGCCCATGGAGTTGCCGAGAGGTTCGTGGCTCTGCACAGGAGTCAGACCTGTCTTTTCAAGCGCGTCTTTGTATTCCGCCGCGATATCGTCAAGATCTCTGCGGAAGTAATCAGAACCGTTGATAAATTTTTCATAGAAAGAAATGTCAACGTATTTAAAACCGGCTTTCGCAAGGTGTGCGAAGGTATCGTATACATTGTTGTAATGCTTAAAGAGTGTGCCGTTTGTTTGTGCAAGTTTCATTGAAAAATCCTCCGTAACAATCATATTTTTGGATTAGGTAATAAGAGTTTGCATCAAATTTATATCTTACCTTATGATTATAACATCTTGAGAACATCAAGTCAATACGAAACCATGTTTTTCCCAAGGATTTTTTATGAAAAACCTTGATGGTTTTGAAGTTTTGTGATAGAATGTAGTAAGATGGAGGCAGTATGCCCATTTCTCAAAAACCGTGCATTTTGCCTCAAAACGAAAAAATAACGCCGACAAGATCGGTTAGAATACACGGAGGAACCATGAATACCAAAAAGCAGTACGCCAAGGACTTACTCGAATTTTTGAACCATGCACCGACCGCATTCCAAGCAACCGACGAGCTTTGCAAAATGCTCGACGCCGCAGGCGCCATTCGCCTGAACGAAGAAGATGCTTGGAACATTGAAAAAGGCAAGACTTATTATTTCACCAAAGAAGGCACGCAGTGCGCAGCTTTCCGCATCGGCGCTGAGCCCAAGGAAACAGGTTTCCGCATCGGCGCGGCGCATCAGGACGCGCCCGGTTTCCGCATCAAGACCATTCCCTCTCAGATCAACCAAGGCATCGAACGTCTGACACTCGAAGGCTACGGCGGTCTGAACATTCACACCTGGACTGACCGTCCTCTTTCTCTTGCAGGCCGCGTTTTCGTGAAAGATGAAAACGGCGAAGCAAAAGCTGTGAACGTCGACATTCGCAAGCCCCTCCTCATTCTCCCCAGTGCCGCCGTACACGTTGTACGCGGTGTAAATGACGGTGCGAAATTCAATATCCAGACAGAACTCCTCCCCTTCTTCGCGCAGAACAAGGAAGGCAAACCGAAATTCCTTTCCTACCTCGCAGAATACATGGGCGTAAAAGTGGAAGATATCCTCAGCTTTGAGCTTGCTCCCTATGAAACCATGGACGGTTGCTTTGTGGGCATGAACGAAGAATTCATCTCCGTCGGCAGACTTGACGACGCCGCTATGGCACACGACATCATGCTCGGCTTCATCGAAGCGGAAGCAAACTGCAAAACTTGCGACATCGCTGTTGCGTTTGACCACGAAGAATGCGGCTCCAACTCCAACCGCGGCGCAAGATGCAACACGCTCACACAGATCGTTGACCGCATTTGCGAAAAGCTCGGTTACGGCGCGGAAGATAAATACCGCGCTTTGGCGAAAACAGTCGTTTTCTCCGCAGACCAGGCACATGCGACACACCCCTCCTACACCGGTCAGCACGAAATGAATCTCCCCGTTTACCTCAACGGCGGCCCCGTTTTGAAGCTTGCGAACACCCAGTCTTACGCAACTTCTCCTCACGGCACTGCGTTCTTCAAGCTTCTCTGCGAAAAGAACGATATCCCCTATCAGGTATTCAACAACCGCAGTGACGCCAGAGGCGGCGGCACCATCGGTCCGATCCTTTCCTCTGCGATGGGCGTTGTGACCGTGGACATCGGCAACCCGATGCTCGCGA
>JBGVIG010000167.1:0-4174 GCA_045122995.1 Eubacteriales bacterium
ACAAAAAAATCCGACCAAACGGTCGTTTTTCTTGCTTTTGGCTTTTATGATGTCGCCATCATAAAATTGGCGACCCGAATGGGGCTCGAACCCACGACCTCTAGCGTGACAGGCTAGCGCTCTAACCAACTGAGCTACCGGGCCATAAAATAGGAAACCTTTGCAGGTTTCCCATTTCTTTGGTGGGAACAATAGGGCTCGAACCTATGACCCTCTGCTTGTAAGGCAGATGCTCTCCCAGCTGAGCTATGCTCCCGTTTGCTCTCGAGGTTTCCCTCTGGAACGGTTCATAGTATATCACAATTCAAATCATTTGTCAATACCTTTTTTAAAACTTTTTCAAAAATTTTTGATTTTTTATTTTTCCCCTATTTTCACAGAAAAAAAGAGTCTTGCCAAAAGGCAAGACTCTTTGAATTTTAGAAGCCGAGCGCTGCAAGCACGTATTTCAAAATGAAAAGTGCGATAACAACGTACATAACAGGGTGGATCTCTTTGAATTTGCCCCTTACAAATTTAACGATAATAAGAGAAATGAACCCGAAAGCAATGCCATCTGTGATAGAATAAAAGATCGGCATGCAAAAAATGGTCATAAACGCAGGGATCGCTTCTTCAAGATCTCCCCACGCGATGTCTTTAAGAGCGCTTGCCATCATAACGCCAACAACGATCAGCGCAGGCGCAACAGCCGCGCTCGGAACAAAGCCGAGAAGCGGAGAAAGAAACATGGAAACAAGGAAACAAAGACCGGTTACAACGGATGTAAGACCTGTTCTGCCGCCCGCAGAGATACCTGCGGTGGATTCCACATAGGTTGTAACGGTGGAAGTGCCCATCACAGCCCCTGCAGAGGTCGCGATCGCGTCTGCGAGCATAGCCTGTTCCATCTTGGGAAGGTTACCCTTTTCATCAAGAAAACCTGCCTGGTCGGCTGCACCGATGAGAGTTCCCATGGTATCAAACATATCCACAAGAAGAAGAGTAATCATTGCGGAAATAATGGACGCGATCGGAGCCGAGAAAAGCTCGCCAAAGCCGCCAAACATATCACCGAACAAGCTAAAGTCAAACTTCGGCACCCATGTTTCGGGAACGGTGACACCCATATCCACCTTAAATACAAATTGAACAAGGCAAGCTGCCACACTTGTGATGACGATAGAAAGGAAAAGACCCGCTTTCACTTTTGCAATGACAAGAACAACAGCCACAATCAGACCAAAAAGGCCAAGCAGCGCTGTGGGATTTGCAAGAGAACCCATGCCGATGATGGTACCGCTTTGATTGGAGAGAAGCCCCGCATTATTAAAACCAAGCAAAGCAATAAAGAAGCCGATACCTGCGGAGATCGCTTTCTTCAAGCCAAGAGGGATAGCATCTACGATCATTTTTCTCGCACTGGTAGCGGTGAGTATGATGAAAAATGCGCCCGCAATAAATACTGCCGCCAAAGCTGCGGAATAGCTAAGACCCATGGAACCGCAAAGCGTATATGCAAATACTGCCGTAAGACCAACGCCGGGCGCCTGCGCAAGCGGATAGTTTGTCAAAAATCCGACGAGCCATGTGCCGAAAACGGCGGAAAGACAGGTTGCCACCATGACAGCTGTGCTGGGCATATTTGCAGCTGTGCCATCGCCAAGTTCAATGGGGTTGATAAAAATAATGTACGCCATCGCGAAAAACGTGGTAAGACCTGCAATGATCTCCGTTTTCACATTGGTACCATTCTTTTTCAATTGAAAAAGTTTTTCCATGTATCATTCTCCTTAAAAATTATTTGATATCTTATTTTATGACCGCAATCTCTTTGATATCGTAGCGTTCAAAAAGCCGCACTGCATTTTCTGTGACAACCTCTCCGCTGATCACGATAGGAACCGCAGGCGGACAGGAAACCGTTGGTGCGGCGCAGATTCTACCCACCGCATTTTTCACAGAAACGATCTCCTGCGAAGAAAGCATCGCCTCCCGCAAGGAAACACCGGGCTTTTCCTTTTCAAGGGGGGACGGCGAGAAAAAGATTTCTTCGCGAGGCTCCACAGAAGAAACCGCACAAAGCAGCTTTTCAAAATCCGCCTCCTGATTTTCCGGCGTCACCATCAAAACCAAATATTCGTCATCGCAAAATTCAGGTTCGATACCAAAACCGCGCAAAATCAAAGCAAATTCCTCACCCGTGTAGCCATACTTCGTAGTACGAAGCACAATCTTCAGCGGTTCGCTCTCTTCGGGGGCAAACCCAAGAGAAGTGAGGTTCGTTTTCACGAAACGGATCTTTTCCGCACATTTGCGAAGTCTTTCGGGATAATCTCCCGAAAGATATGCATTACAAAGGTCGAGCGATTGTAAAATAAGATAAGAAGGACTTGTTGAAGCGAAAAGCGCCATTGCATTTCTCGCAGAGGAAAGGAATTCTTTCGGCGCATTTTCGGAAATATGAAGATACGCACCGCCCGTCAGAACGGGGAGCGTTTTGTGCGCGGAGTCACAGCAAGCGGTAGCTCCGAGCGCGATGGGGTGGCACGATGGAGAAAGAAAGTTCAAATATGCACCGTGGGCGTTATCGACCAGCAACGGGATATCCCACCTGCGACAAACCGCCGAAAGCGCTTTGATATCCGCGACCCTGCCGAGATAATCAGGCGATGTGATATAGACCGCACACGGCGTTTTCTCCATAGACAAAAGCTTTTCTTGCAGCATATCCGCCGTGATCTCACACGCACAAAGATGGCTGTTTCCCTTCGGATAAAGCCATTCCACATCAAGATCGAGCAGTGCCGCACCGTAAATAAATGCTTTATGTGCGTTGCGCCCTGCCAAGATGAGAGGTCTTTCGCCCCTCTTTTTGGCGGTAACAAGCGTCAACATCGCTTTAATCGCAAGCGTCGAACCTTCTGCGGAATAGAAGGTATGCGCCGTGCCAAAAAGTGCCGTCGCGTGGTCTTCGCTTTCGCGAATGATCCCTTCCGCGGAATATAAAACGTCCGCACCCGAGATCTCCGTAATATCCAGCGCTTCACAGCCAAGAAAGGATTTCCCTTTATGTCCCGGCATATGAAAGCGTGTCATTCCCGATTCCGTATACCGACGGACAAAATCAACGATCGGGGTTTTCATTCTTCGCTTTCAGCGACTTTCATCATAACGGCACATTCGATTCTCTTCTTGAAGAGCTCACAGCCATATTCATAAACACCGCTGATCTTACCCGTTGCGTGATAAGAGTTAGCCGCACAGCCGCCCGAGCAATAAAGCTTTGCCCAGCAATCCTTACATTCAGGACGTGCATAAGCATTACAATAGCGGAATTCGTCCTGTGCTTCTTTGTTTTTGATGCCGTTCCAAATGTCACCAAGGCTATATTTCGGATCGCCGACAAACTGATGGCAGGGGAAAAGCTCGCCCCAAGGCGTTACCGCCATATATTCTGTTCCGGAACCGCAGCCCGTAATACGTTTATAGATACAAGGACCGTTTTTGAGATCAAGCATATAGTGATAGAAAGTGAAAGGTCTGCCTTCTTTTTTGCGTTTGAGCATTTCTTTTGCGAGGATCTCATACTGCTCTTTCACGATCTCCAAGTCTTCTGCGGTGAGCGCATAGGGATCCCCGGGAGGACAAACAACAGGCTCCATGCTGAGTTCAGTGAAACCGAGATCTGCCATGTGCAAAATATCATTCACAAAATCCACGTTGTTGTGTGTGAAGGTGCCGCGAACGTAGTAATCCTTGCCGCCGCGTTTTTCCACAAGCTTTTGGAATCTGGGCACGATGTTATCATAGCTGCCCTTGCCTGCATAGTCACGGCGGAAGCGGTCATGCACTTCTTTTCTGCCGTCAAGACTGAGAACCACGTTGTGCATTTCTTTATTCACAAAATCAATCACATCGTCGTCGATCAGCATGCCGTTGGTCGTAAAGGTGAAGCGGAAATTTTTATTGTGTTCCTTTTCCACACTTCTCGCATAAGCCACGAGCTGCTTCACAACGTCCCAGTTCATGAGAGGTTCACCGCCGAAAAAGTCCACTTCGAGGTTTCTTCTCGTGCCGGAGTTTGCAATCAGAAAATCAAAAGCCTGCTTACCCACTTCAAAGCTCATAAGCGCGCGTTCCCCTTGATATTTTCCCTGACTTGCAAAACAATATTCACAATTGAGATTACAAG
>JBGVIG010000168.1:0-3710 GCA_045122995.1 Eubacteriales bacterium
AATCAATCTGCGAGAAGCGAGAGGATCGCCGCTTTCGGACGGGAACCGCTTGTGCGACGAACGATCGCGCCGTTTTTGATCACGATCAAAGTAGGAATGCTTTCGATGCCGAAGGAAGCCGCAAGCTCGGGCTGCTCGTCAACGTTTACCTTGCCGATCAGATACTGCGGATTTTCTTCCGCGATCTCTGCTACAAGCGGTGCGATCATCATGCAAGGGCCGCACCATGTTGCCCAGAAATCGAGCAATACGGGCTTTTCACTTTTCATCACGATCTCTTCAAAATTTGCTTTGGTAATAATGATTTCTTTAGACATAAGAACCTCCTAAAATCAATCCTTGGATTTATAATACAAAAGACAGTGGCAGTAGCCTTCAAAATCAGGATCCGCGATCTGATCACGGAATTCCTTGCACATACATTTGTATTCCTCTGTTTTTTGCAAACGGCAAGGGCAATAGCCGCCTTTTGCTTTCAAGCCTTCTTTTACACGGGCAACGATCTCTTTGTCTTCGTTCAAACGAATTGCCATTCGATTCACCTCTTTCCGAGTTTATTATGTTTTTCTTTTATTGTACCATAAAATCATGAACAAGTGGTAACAAAATTGAAAAAATATGATAAAATTATAACAAAAAACGTTATCCAACCGACAGTTGAGCGGAAATTCCCCGAATAGTTGGGGAAATCAAACCGTCAGTCGCTTCCGCGAAGCGAAAAAATGCGGTACAATAAAGACACAAAGAAAACAAAAGGAGGTTTTCACTTATGGAAAACACGATCGGAACAAGAATCGCCGCGCTGCGCAAAGCACACGGTTATACACAAGAGGAGCTCGCAGAAAAGCTTGGCGTTTCAGGACAAGCCGTGAGCAAATGGGAAAATGATATTTCTTATCCCGACATTTTGATGCTTCCGAAAATCGCATCGCTTTTCGGCGTCACGACAGACGAGCTTCTCATCAGCAAAGCGGAAAAAACCGAAGCGATCCTTGTGCCTGCTGAAAAACGTAAAAACTTCGACGAGATGATGCTCATCATCAAGATCGATGATGAAGACGATCGCATAAATATAAAAATTCCCCTGCTCCTCATTAAGGTCTGTCTGGAAACCGGCATGGCCATGCCGCAGGTGACAAGGCACATGAAGGGAGTGGAAACCATCGACTTTTCTACCGTCGTTGCGCTTGTGGAAAAAGGTATGCTTGGTAAGTTAATGGAACTGCAAAGCAGCGATGGAACTACGATCTCGATCTATGTGGAGTAAATCATGAAATTTGTCATTCAAGAAAACGGCAAAAAGAAAATGAATATCCGTCTGCCGTCAGCAGTTTTTCTGAATTCACTGACAGCCAAGATCGCCTTGAAAAAAATCTCCGAAAAAGCAGCCGTGACATTTACCTTTTCTCAAGCAAAAAAGATCGTTCGTGCCATTCGTGACGCGAAAAAACGCTTCCCCGATTGGGTGCTTGTGGAGGTCGATAAGAAAGACGGCGATCATGTGGAAATACGCTTATAGTAAAGTCTCTAAAAGACGAGAGTACGCTCTCGTCTTTTCTTTGTGAAAATTCCGAAAAAACATGGATTTTTTCTCTCATTCGTGCTATAATGAACGCAGAAATTCCCGAAACGGAAAGGATACACAATTATGAAATACGGATTGCAGTTATACAGCGTGCGCGATGTCGCAAGAGAAAATTTTGAAGAAGCGCTCAAAACAGTTGCCGAAAGCGGCTACGCACTGGCAGAAAGCGCAGGCTTTTTCGGTCACACCGCCGAAGAAGCAGACAAACTCTTCAAAAAATACGGTCTGACGCTTTGCAGTACCCACACGGGATTTGAGGCGCTTCGTAATGATCTGATGGGACAGATCGCTTTTCACAAAGCCGTCGGCTGTGAAAATATCATTATCCCTCGCGGCACGCTAAACACAAAAGCTGAACTTGACAATTTCATCGCATGGATCAATGACAATCAGCCTATCATCGAAAAAGAAGGCTTGAAGCTCCACTATCATAATCATTCCGAAGAATTTTTGCCCAACCAAGACGGGCAGGTTGCCTTCTATGAGCTGGCAAACCGCACGAACATCCTCTTTGAAGTGGACACCTTCTGGGCATACAACGCAGGTGCGGACGTTCTTTCCATCCTTGAAACTTATAAAAAACGAATCCAATTTATCCACCTCAAGGACGGCATCACGAAAGACCACAGCGATCCCGAAAGCCATGCGATCGGCAAAACGCTCGGTGACGGTAATGCTCCTGTCAAAGAGGTTCGCAAAAAAGCATTGGCACTCGGCTTTACGATGGTGGTAGAAAGCGAAACACTGAATCCGTCAGGACCTGTGGAAGCGGCTCGTTGCATCGAATTTCTGAAAAAACTGGATATGGAGGACGGTATTTGATATGTTAAAAACCACCCCCGCTGTTTTTGCCGTAGGAAACAACTATCAGATCATGGTCTGCGTGGAAAAAGAAGCCCTCTTTTCCGTGCGCATCGGAGAAAAGACCTATTATGACGAATCCAACGGTATTATGAATTCCCTCTCGCCCATGCATCGAGTGACGGTGCCGATGCAGGTATTGGATCACGCGCGCAGTTACACTGTTTGCGTGCGTCCCCTTATCAAGCGCAAACCGTATTTCCCTCTTTCAGAAGAACCTTGGGAAAAGACCTTTGCGTTTTATCCCGTTCCCGAAACGGATATCCGCGCCTATCACATCGCAGACGCGCACAATCGCATAGAAGAACCGATTCGCGCAGCAAATGCATTTGGCAAGCTGGATCTTTTGATTTTGAACGGCGACGTGATCAATCACAGCGGCGATCCTTCCAAATTTGATAATATTTATACGCTTTGCGCTCGCCTGACCGAAGGCAGCCGACCCGTTATTTTCTCCCGAGGAAATCACGATATGCGCGGCAATTTCGCAGAACGTTTTGCAGATTATACGCCTAATCAATACGGCAACACCTATTATACGTTCCGTCTTGGCAGTATTTGGGGCGTGCTTCTCGATTGCGGAGAAGACAAAGACGATCTTCACCCCGAATATGGCTTTACGGTAGCGTGTCACGCATTCCGTGAGCGACAGACAGAATTTTTGAAATCGCTCATCGAAAACGCCGAGCATGAATACGCGGCAGAAGGCGTAAAAACAAAGCTCGTCATCGCACACAGCCCCTTTACACAAAAGATCTGGGAACCCTTTGACATTGAAGAACCCATCTATCGTGAGTGGTGTGCATTGCTCCGTGAGCACATCAAGCCGAATTTTATGATCTGCGGTCATATGCACAAGGAAGAGCTTCGCCCGATCGGTCATGAGGCAGACACTTATGGCCAACCCTGCCCTGTCGTCATCGGCGCACGTCCTGAAGAAAATTATTTCCTCGGTTGCGGCTTCGTTTTTGGCAAAGACGCGATCAAAGTGAGCTTTACCGACAGCAATGGTGACGTTTTCCCGCAGGAATATGTTGCTCTTTAAGCGTTTACAGATAAAAACACCGCATCAAAATGAGTATCTTTTCATAGAAACAAGAAACTCCCACAGACCTAAACAAATGGTTTGTGGGAGTTTTTGATAATCAGCAAAAATTGACAAATGACAATGTCTTTTTATGCTTTCTTATTTTTCTTTTTGAGTTCTTCTTTGCTGTGCTGAAGGGTATACAGTCCGTAGTATCTGCCCTTCTTTTCGAGAAGC
>JBGVIG010000169.1:0-1545 GCA_045122995.1 Eubacteriales bacterium
GCGCGACTGGGGATCGCCTATTACAACAGCAAAAAATATACCGAAGCGATCGACGTATACGAAACGTTTTTCGCGATCATGAAAGCGATCTTCAAAGAAGATCCACCTCCGCGATACCATGACTTTGACTCCGGAGATTGCTATTTACTACTTGCCAAAGCATATCTTGCCATTGACAGAAAAGACAAAGCCATGGAAGCAATAGAAAAATCCATGGCATACCATTTACAATTTATGGAAAATAAGACCGACGATGATCCTTATCAAATCGCAATAAAATCGCCGCTTGTCAAAAAGACGGAGCTCCGCCATTTCATTTGCAAAGACACAGTAAAAAAGAAGCTTCTTGAAAAACTCGCCAACAAAGATATCCAAAAGCTAAGTCGGGAAAAACGTTTTTTAGAACTGCTCTGCATAGTTAACAACCTGTCGGAGTGATTGCTTCTGCTTTTGACTCATGAATGTAGCCATCTCGAAACCGAGATGGCTACATTCATTTTTTATGCAAATTTTATGGAATCTTGATTAAACTTTATATTTTTCGAACGCTTTATAGAACGCAAGAAGTCTATCCATCTTGCCGATACTCCATGAGTATTTGCCAAACTGCGTACGAACCTTTCGGATTCCTGATTGAACGGTTTTATCCACCCAAGCTTCGATCTCTTCATCGGTCATATTGGTGATATGATAAGCATAAAGAAGCCAGTCAAAAGGAATATCCGTGTTTTCCTTCACATTTTCGATCGTCAGCGCATCGGCAACAGACGGCTGATAGTGACCAAGTTTTACTTCCTTCAAATACGGAAGCTGTGCCGGAACTGTGTTTTCACAATGCACCGTACGCTTACCATTCGGAACAGTCGTACCTTCAAAATAACGATTCCAATACGGTGTTACAAATTCCCGCCACATCGTCGGCGGAACAAGGCTCGCAAAATCGTCCGCAAGCCAAACGCCATAAGTATCAAGCTCGGGGCGACCGTGAAAACGGTTAATAAATTTTTTGAAATCAATGATACTGTTTGTCATCAATGTCAAAAATTCATGCACCTTTTCGGGTTCGTCATAAAGATCACAGAAGAAATCCTGACCGCGCATCAAAACGGCAGAAGTGATGACGCCTTCGTATCCAAAACCTGTTGCAAGCGGAATTTTTGTTCCGGGAAATGCTTTTTCGATCTCGGTGTTCATCATCACGTAATGCTGAAACATTTCGTTATCGCTGAAATCCTGCCCCTGCTTTTCTTTCAGAATTTCGATCGCTTCGTCGATATCATCGGCAAAAGCAGATACGTTCGGTTCGCCGTTTTCTGGCATGCGCAGCGGCGCACCAAGGCAAACGAGATGACCATAGGAAAGCGGTGCCGCAGCGGGAGTTCTCGGAGAAAGAAGTTCACCAAAACATTCAGCAATTTTTGCATTGGCGATCTTCCACGCTTCAATGCATTTTGCACTGTCCATATAAAATTCACGTTCTGAAACTCCACCCAGATAAGGGATCACATCGTGATAGATCTCCACAACAGGATAGATTTCTTTTCC
>JBGVIG010000170.1:0-1289 GCA_045122995.1 Eubacteriales bacterium
CCGGCTTTTCTACCGCGATAAGCAAAATAGCCAAATCCCGCGAAGATACCGATGCAGATGATAATACCGTACCACATAACCGTGATCGGCAATTTGCCGATGTGAAAAGAAAATGCGGTGGCATTGATGGTAAATTCCTCAATGCCGAGTCCGGGGAATGAAATAGCAGATGATCTCATAAATCCTCCTTAATTTTCGTCGATCGGATTCACGACGCTCATGGCAAAAGCTTCTTCTCGGAAAAGCTTCGGCAAAAGCGCTTCTGCGTCAGCAAGTGTCACGTCACGGATCACATCGCCATAAGCGAAAGGGTCCATGACATCATGAACCATGTGCGTGAAATCGCCGGCAAGACGTGTGGAATCAAACATTTTTACAAAAGAAGCGTAATATGCGCGCTTGATACGATGAAAATCTTCTTCGCAAAGCCCCGTTTCTTTTTTCTTTTGAATATAAGAAATAAATTTATCATAAACCGCTTCGGGTTCGTCTGCTTCGCCTTCGAGCAAGATCAGTGAACGCTTTTCGTCGTGCAAAAAGCTTGCCGCAAAACCATTGGCAAGACCGCTTTCATAAACGTCAATGGCAAAGGGCGAGGTGGAACCGAAAAGCATCTCCACAAGAATACCCATAGCGATTTTTTTCTTCATGCGTGCCCTACTGTCGAAAGGAATATCGATATCCTTCACGCCGATCAAAAAGAGCGGCTTTGCCACTTCATAGGAAGCCACCGTTCTCTTTTTGAAAACTTCGGGCTTTTCTTCGTAATAATGCCGCTCAATGACGAGGCTTTCCTTTTCGGGAAGCACACGGTCTACGATCGAAAGCACATCTTCCATCGTCACTCTGCCCGAAACACAAAGCGTCATATTGGCGGGAGAATAAAACGTATTGTAGCAATCATAGAGAAGTTCAGGTGTGATCTTCGCGATAGACTCTGCTGTGCCTGCTTCGTCGATGCGGATCTGATTTTTTTCATAAAGCGCGGCAAGCAGACGGTAGTAGACCGCGGACGTGGGGTCATCGTCGTAAGTGCGGATCTCCTGCTCGATAATGCCGCGTTCCTTTTCCACGTTTTCGGGTGTGAAATACGGTTTTGAAACATAATCGAGAAGGATCTCCAAATTTTTTTCCAAATGCTCCGTGCAGGAGAAAAGGTACGCCGTCATCGTTTGCGTCGTATAGGCGTTGGCATCAGCGCCGTATTTGGCAAAGCGAGCAAAGGTGTCCGCGCCGTCTTCGTTTTCAAACATTTTGTGTTCCAGATAATGCGCAATACCGTCGGGAAC
>JBGVIG010000171.1:0-9176 GCA_045122995.1 Eubacteriales bacterium
TATATGATATTTCCACATCTGTGCGCCAATGATTCTTGTGCGCGCAAGAGGCATCGCCAAATAGCGGTTGGAAACATCTTTCCACTGACCGTTACAGTAATATGTCCAAAGTCCGTCAACATCGGCAGAAAGGAAAGGCTCGATCGCATTGGAAGCAGGGATCGGGTGATCGACAGCGCCCGTTTCATAAAAATCGAAATCGGAAAGCGCATCATAAATGGGATAATCCTTAATAATATCTGCAATTTTGCTCTTTACAAGCACATATTGCTCCATGTGCTCCTTCTTCGGTTCATCGGAGCTGTGGAAAATCATGCGGTCAGAAACGCCGAGCTTTTCCATTTCAGCAAGAAAAGCAACAAGGAATGCACGAAGGAATGCCACGTATTCATCGGAAGCAGCATCGGTTTCCCAGCCGAAAATACGGCGATATTCCCCATTTTCATGAGCCATGACCTTCGGTGCATGGAAAGCGCCCCACTGGGTAAAGAGATGGGAGATCTCATAGCGTGCAACGCCGATCTTTTCACAAAGCGCCACAAAACGATGAAGCTTTTCAAAACCAAAGGTATAATTTTCTCCATTTTTGGTAACGTCAATGAGCTGAACGGTCGGACGTTCACCGCCGACAGCGGTATCAAGCGGCGGAGTGAAAACAGGAACAAGAATGGTGTTCACACCATGTTCCACAGCGACCTTCAAGTAATTTTCAATCGCTGTCCAATGTTCCTCGGAAAAAATCTCATAACCATAGGCATCAGCAATACAATCGTAATGCACCCACTGTGCCACGAGAAGCTCCTGCTTCGGCAAAACAGCATTTGCCACATGAAGCGTGATCGTTTCTGTCACTTCCTCTCCTTTTTCGGAAAGAAGACCAACGGTGATCGCATAATCGCCGGCTTTTGTGCCTTCGGGAACCTTGACTGTGCCATAAATCGAAAATACGGAGCCGGACGGCGCCATGACAGGATCGCCTACGTTCATAGGCACAAGCAGATCGGGATAAAGACCGGGCGTTCTGCGCAGATAATTGCTGTCAAAACGGTTGGGGTGACAAGGGAAACGAACCGGCACGTGCTCGATGCGTTCAAAGGAAACGTCGAGTTCACTGCGGCAAACGAGCGTTGCGCTGTCACAAAGAAGCCAACCGGGAACGTTTTCTGCCGTGTAAGCCAAGGTGAAGTGGAAGTCTTCGCCAATCAGACAGCTTCCATGGGTAATCGCCTGTTTACTCCAAAGTATTTCGTCTGTGAAGCATTTTTCAAGAGAAGAGAGGATTTTGATTTTAATCGACATGGCAATCGTCCTTTCTTTGATTTATTGTATAAATTTAATTTTTTGCAAAGTAGTTTAGCGCTCTATGCAAGGTTCGTCACGGCGAAAAGGCTCACAGACAAATGTGCGTGCGCTGACTGAGAGAGAATGCGCAGCAATTTCAGCATCAAACGTCGTACGGAAAATGCCAAAAACAGAGGGACCGCTCCCACTCATGCGTGCACCGAGTGCGCCAAGGGCAAGCATTTTTTCACAAAGTGTGTGCGCCCCCGAGCTTTCCGGTGTCACCACTTCAAATTTATTATATAAAACACCCATAAGGCCGTTAAGATCACCGGCATCGAGCGTTTGCAAAACATCGGCAAGTGATGCGTGCGAAGTTTTCGGCATCGCGTCGATCTTTCTGTACGCTTCAGCGGTGCTGATCTTACTGCCTGCAGGCATCGCGATCACAAAAGCACAATCCGGCATTGGCGAACAAGCCGTCAAGATCTCGCCGATCCCCTCAGCAGTCGCGGTACCTTTTTTAATGCAGAACGGAACGTCCGCACCGACCTTGACACCGATCTTGCACATTTCTTCCACAGAAAGCTCTGTGCCGTATAGATCATCAAGACCAATGATCGCCGCTGCCGCGTCGGCAGAGCCGCCGCCAAGCCCTGCTTCCACCGGGATCTTTTTGTCAATGCGAAAAGATATCTGATAATTTTCTATGCCAAGCGCGGCAAAAAATGCTTTCGCCGCACGATAAACAATGTTGCCTTCTCCGCTCGGCACAGAAGCTTCCGAGCAAAAAACATCAAGCTTTTGTTCTGCCGCATCTTCATATTGCGTGATCTCCACGCAATCAAAAAGCGTGACGGTTTGCATGACGGATTCAATGTTATGATAGCCGTCTTTTCGGCGCTCGCCAACATCAAGAAAAAGATTGACCTTGGCAGGCGCGAGAACTGTAATTTTTTTCATATGTACTCCGATTTTATTTATATGGAGCTGATAATACGGATCAGCAAATTCTTTTTCACGCGAATCGCTTCAAAAGGACAAAGCTCCTGACAGCAATAACAGCGGATACAAGCGGAATGGCGGATATGCGCCTTCATTTTCCCGTTCTTTTCCACAAGCAAGATCGTCTTTTGCGGACAGGACGCCACACATTCACCACAACCGCGGCATTTATCGAGGATCGGCAAGGGTTTCGGCATGAAAAGTCTGCCGATCTTTCCTTGAGAGAAGAAAGAAAGCGCGGAAGTGGAACGGCTTTTTGCCGTTTCGGGTTCTTTGAAGTCAGAAAGCGCAAGCGTTTCGGGACGCACGCCGAAAACGGTAAGCGCCTCCGTTGTTTCGGGACAAAGACCGCGCGAGATCGCTTCTTTGACGAGCGGAACGGTTCCTGTGAAGCCAAGAATGGTTTCTGCCGCAAGGTCGGAAGCAAACGGATTACGGCTCATAAGGACTGCACCGATCTTTCGGGGCTCTCCTGCCGTAGGACCATCACCCTCCATACCGATGATCGCATCCGTGATGGCGATGACCTCTTTCGTTTCGCAAAGAAGCTGACAAAGATCGCAGATCATTTCGCCGAAATCGCCGTAATCGGGGAAAGTGGCGTGCATTTCAAATTTTTCAATACCGGGAATCACGCCGAAAAAGTTTTTCACAGCGGCGCTCATCTTCGTGAGCGAATGACTTTTCAGCTTACAAAGATCAAAAATAATATCTGCTTCGGCAATCGGCTTAATAATATGAAAACGCTTCACACGTTTACCTTCTGCATACGGCACGAAAACGGCTTCCGTATCGTAATTGAGCACCGCGCCAAAGCGTTCACAAGGCTCAGCGATGCCGCAGGTGCGGTAAACGTTTTTCAGACGCTGGGAATCGTAAACACCGCCGGGGCTTTCTGCGACCGTCGGTGTGACGCCCATTTCCAAAAGCACTTTTAAGAGTGCCGCCAGCATTGCAGGATGTGTCGTTGCCGCCGCTTCGGGCGCTTTTTTGATGACAAGATTCGGCTTGATCACAACGTTTTTTCCGCTGAAAAACGCTTTGTCCAGCCCAAATTCCAAAAAATGCGTGCGCAAGATCGCCGCAATTCTTTCTTCATCGTATTCTTCACAAGGGGCAATCGCCACCGCATTTCGATCAAGCATAAGGATCCTCCCGCTTTGGAAAGTGTTATTTTTTTCATTGTATCATATTTCAAAATGAATTTCAAGACGCAAAAAGCCCCTTGCATCGCAAGAGGCTGAATTTCATCTGTTTTTCACGATCACACGGGAGATGAGCATGGAGAGTGGCACGCTGAGCAAAAACCAGAGAAACGTATATTTCGGGCAGACCTGCCCCATGAGGTGAAACGCTTCGCGTGAATAATCCCAGACGTCCATGTGCCAAAGGCGATTGACGAAAAGTCCCACGCAAAATTCCACCGCCGTAATGAGCAGCGCGCAGACACCGCACCGAAAAAGGATGGGTCTTTCATGCCAAAGAGCATTGACGCCGTAGATGATCGCAAGGCAAGCACCGCCCGTGAGTACCATGCTGGGGTGCGTTCTGCCGCGCCACAAAAGCTCAATGAGCCCATAGCCGACACCGCCGAGAAGAAAGATCTCCCCCATTTTGACGGCAGGGTGCCAGACGAGCTTGCCATCGATGATGACACCGTGCTTCACTCGTTTTGCGCCTCTTCCCTTTTGTCTTTCGCGCATTCGCCTGCCTTATGGCGAAGCCATGCCATCGCCGCCGAAAGACCGCCGATCTCGTCCATAAGCCCAAGCTTTACCGCGTTTTTCCCCTCTAAGATCGTCCCCACGTCCGTCACCATTTCCGCTGTGGAATAGATCAGCTCGTGCCAATCCTTTTCCTTAATATGCGAATGCTTCAAAACGAATTCCGTGATGCGATCCTGCATTTTTTGCAAACCCTCAAAGGCTTCGGGAACGCCAAGCACGGTGCCGTTCGTTCGCACGGGGTGGACAGTCATCGTGGCACTCGGCACGATGAACGCACGGTCACAGGAAACCGCGATCGGGATCCCGATGGAATGTCCGCCGCCGATGACGATGGACGCCGTCGGCGTTTCCATGCTCGCAAGCATTTCCGCAATGGCAAGTCCCGCCTCCACATCGCCGCCCACCGTATTGATGATCACAAGCAGTCCATGCACCTCAGGATTATCCTCCATTGCCGCAAGAAGCGGCAAAACATGCTCGTATTTGGTTGTTTTTTGCGTATTGGAAAGCAAATAATGTCCCTCGATCTGACCGATAATGGTAATGCAGGAGAGCTTCACGTCCCCGCCACCTGCAAGAGAAGTAGCGATCGCGCCGCCGTCTGCCGTGTTTTTCACGCCTTTTTCTTCTGACGTATCGACTTCATTTTTCATAAATTTCATAAAAATTCCCCTTTCACAAAAGAAATTTCGCATTATCTTTTATTTTTTACAAAAAAATTGCGATTTAATCATTTACAAGCGGCAAAAAATCATTTATAATAATAATGATAAAGCCGTTTTGCCCCACCCGACGATAAGCCCTCTGCGGGTAAGCGGCAAGACAACAAGACAGTAGCCCTGTCGAAAGGAGATTTCAGTTTATGGAAAACAAAATTCTGGTCGAAACATCTGCAAGACACATTCATCTTTCCGATGAACATATTGCAATCCTTTTCGGTGAAGGTCACAAGCTCACCGTAAAGAAAGAACTCAGCCAGCCCGGTCAGTTCGCTTGCGAAGAAAAAGTAACCGTAAAAGGTGAAAAAGGCGAACTCAAAATGTCCGTTCTCGGTCCTGCGAGAAAAGAATCCCAGGTTGAGGTTTCTCTCACCGACGCAAGAACCATCGGCGTAAAGGCTCCCGTTCGTGAATCCGGTGACATCAAAGGCTCCGGCGCATGCACCCTTATCGGTCCTTGCGGCACCGTGGAACTTTCCGAAGGTGTGATCGCAGCGCAAAGACACATTCACCTCACCCCCGAAACCGCTGCTGACCTCGGCGTTTCTGATAAAGAAATCGTTAAAGTTCAGCTCGACACCGCTCGTCCTCTTATTTTTGACGGCGTTGTTGTTCGCGTTTCCGCAAGCTATGCTCCCGCAATGCACATCGACACCGATGAATCCAATGCGGCAGGCGCTGCCGGCGTTGTTTACGGCAAAATCGTTAAATGATCGCAAGATCATAACCCAAAAGTAAAAATTTTTTATTAAAATAAGGAGAACAAACACCATGGCAGAACTCGTTTATTCCCATGAAGTTGAATCCATGTGCTGCGTAGCAAAAGGCCCCAACCACGGTCCCGCTCCGCTTCCCGAAGAAGGCAAATGGATTCAGGCAACACAAATCAGCGACATTTCCGGTTACACTCACGGTATCGGTTGGTGCGCACCCCAGCAGGGCGCATGCAAGCTTTCTCTTAACGTAAAAGACGGCGTTATCGAAGAAGCTCTCGTTGAAACCATCGGCTGCTCCGGTATGACTCACTCCGCAGCTATGGCAGCAGAAATCCTTCCCGGCAAAACCATTCTCGAAGCGCTCAACACAGACCTTGTTTGTGACGCGATCAACACCGCAATGAGAGAACTCTTCCTCCAGATCGTTTACGGTCGTACACAGTCCGCATTCTCCGAAGGCGGCCTTGTTATCGGCGCTGGTATGGAAGACCTCGGCAAAGGCGCTCGTTCCATGGTTGGTACCATGTACGGCACAAAAGCAAAGGGTGTTCGTTACCTCGAAATGACCGAAGGTTACTGCACCAGAATGGCTCTCGATAAAGACGATCAGGTTATTGGTTACGAATTCGTATCCCTCGGCAAGATGACTGACTTCATCAAGAAGGGCATGGAACCGAACGAAGCATACGAAAAGTCCAAAGGCACCTACGGCAGATTTGCTGATGCCGTTCGTTATATCGACCCTAGAAAGCAGTAAGGAGGTAATAGAATATGGCATTGTTTGAAGGTTACGAGAGAAGAGTTGCGAAAATCAACGCTGTTCTCGCTGAATATGGTATTTCTTCCATTGAAGAATGCAAGGAAATTACCCTTGCCGCAGGCATCGACTGCGATAAAATCGTTAGAGAAACTCAGCCCATCTGCTTCGAAAACGCAATTTGGGCATACACCGTTGGCGCTGCCATCGCGCTCAAAAAAGGCTGCAAAAAAGCTGCTGACGCTGCTGCTGCTATCGGTATCGGTCTTCAGGCATTCTGTATCCCCGGCTCCGTTGCTGAAAACCGCAAAGTAGGTCTTGGCCACGGTAACCTCGGTAAGATGCTCCTCTCCGAAGAAACAGAATGCTTCTGCTTCCTCGCAGGTCACGAATCCTTTGCTGCTGCAGAAGGCGCGATCAAGATCGCTCTTAATGCAAACAAAGTTCGTGTAAAACCCCTTCGCGTTATTCTTAACGGTCTTGGCAAAGATGCTGCTATGATCATTTCCAGAATCAACGGCTTCACTTATGTTCAGACTGCTTTTGATCCTTATTCCGAAACTGTTTCCGTTGTAAAAGAAACTCCCTACTCCAACGGCCCCAGAGCAGACGTTAAATGCTACGGTGCTGACAACGTTCCCGAAGGCGTTGCGATCATGAAGCTCGAAAACGTAGGCGTTTCCATCACCGGTAACTCCACCAACCCCACCAGATTCCAGCACCCCGTTGCAGGTACCTACAAGAAATGGTGTAACGAAAACGGTGTAAGCTACTTCTCCGTTGCTTCCGGCGGTGGTACAGGCCGTACCCTCCACCCCGACAACATGGCTGCAGGTCCTTCCTCTTACGGTATGACTGACACCATGGGTCGTATGCACTCTGACGCACAGTTCGCTGGTTCTTCCTCCGTTCCTGCTCACGTAGAAATGATGGGTCTTATCGGCGCAGGTAACAACCCCATGGTTGGTATGACTGTTGCTGTTGCGGTTGCTATCGAAGAAAGCGCAAAATAAGCTAGGATTTTCAAAGCTTTTTAGTGTTTTTTCGAATCATTTCATTCGTTAAATCCTAATAAATAAGGTTAGACACATCATTTTGGATTTTTCCACGATGATGTGTCTAATTTTTTGCACTATTGCACCTAACAGTATAAATCACCTTCGTTGGGTGTACTTTTCCTTTTTGAAAGAAACATTTGAAAGTTTTTATAAAAAGAAAAGACACGCACTTTGTTGCCAAGGTGAGTGTCTTTATTTTTTTGGATATGGTGTTTTGATGTCGGTTAATCTCAAAATATAGTCTGTCGACGTGTGGTAAAATTGTGCGAGAGAAATCAAATGTTCAAGAGGAAGCTGTCTTTGTCCGTTTTCATATTGCGAATAAGTATTTTGCTTAATATGCAAATAATCTGCCAATGCTTTTTGTGTCAAATCAGCATCTTCGCGTAAATCACGCAAGCGCATAAACTTTCCTCTCTTTCGCCGTGTTTATTGATATTATACGAAATCTCATATCGAGATATTGCTTTTTATCTCATTTTGTGATAACATTGTCAAAAAACACTAAACAAAAGGAGTATTTTTATGAAACAAACTTTAGAACAACTCTGGTATGGCAACATTCGCCCTTTGCCGAGGCGCGGTGTGATGCGCCCGAAATGGACGTGCTTTTACAAAAACTCGAAAAAAGCCGCGATATGCTCTCTCAAAACCTCTCCAACGAGCAGCAGGAATTGCTTCACATATATGATGACATCGCAGAGGAGATCAGCGCGATCGGTGAACGAGAAAGCTTTATTTGTGGCTTTCGTCTTGGTGCCAAAATGACTGCCGAAACGTTTTGTAATGAGAAAAAATAAAGGCATCTCCCAAAAGCGTTTCCTATGAAAATTATGAATAAAAATTTACGGAAAATCCCAAAACCCTATTGACAAAAGCTATAACAATGTGGTAATATACATTCATCAATTTAGAAAAAATATTCAAGGAGATCAATCAATGTTCGTTCGTGAGTCCAAAATGATGATGGATATGATGATGTGCATGATGAACGTCATGTGCATGATGCCTCACGCCCATATTGATGAAATCTCTGCCTGACAGGCAAAATAGCATTTTTATTTTATGTTGTTTTTCACGCGGAGAGTTTAGGCTCTCCGCTTTTTTTGTGAAAACGCTGAATATTCATAAGGAGAATGGAAAAGTGAATACCATGATCGAAATTCAGCATTTGAATAAGACCTATCACCTCAAATCAGGTGACGTGGAAGCGGTGAAAGACGTCAATCTTACCGTTCGCGAGGGCGAAATTTACGGCGTTATCGGTTATTCGGGCGCAGGAAAATCCTCTCTTATTCGATGCATCAACCTTTTGGAGCTTCCTGATTCGGGAAGTATCACCGTCGGTGGTGTCAAGCTCACGGAAATGACAGCAGACGGTAAAATGACCGTGATCAAGCAAAAAGAATTGAATCTTGCACGTCGCGGCATCGGCATGATCTTCCAGCATTTTAATCTTCTGGACAGAAGCACCGTTTATGAAAATATCGCATATCCCTTAAAGCATATCGGTATGACAAAAAATGAGATCCATGACCGTGTCATTGAGCTTCTCGAGCTTGTGGATCTTTCCGATAAGATCGACGTTTATCCCTCTCAGCTTTCGGGCGGTCAGAAACAGAGAGTTGCGATCGCAAGAGCTTTAGCAAACAACCCCAAAGTGCTTCTTTCCGACGAAGCAACCAGCGCTCTTGACCCCGATGCGACAGAATCTATCTTGCATCTGCTCAAGCAGCTCAATAAAAAACTCGGCATCACCATCGTGCTTATCACACATGAAATGGCAGTCATCAAAGCCATTTGCCACAAGGTCGCTGTCATGGAACACGGCAAAGTGGTGGAAGAAGGCGAAGTTTATGACATTTTTGCCAACCCCCAGATGGAGATCACCAAGAAATTCATCGGTTCTGCTT
>JBGVIG010000172.1:0-4165 GCA_045122995.1 Eubacteriales bacterium
TAGACGATAAGATGAAAAAATAAGCCGACTTTATCGCACCGAAGTGGCGCATAACTCAATTTTCGAGATAATATCCGATATATTTTTACGCGAGGATATCGAATCTTTGATGTACAATTTGATTTTTTCTTATGGGTCGAAATTGGCACCCAAACACATAGAAAACCCTTGAAAACACTACGTTGCCAAGGGTTTCTTTTTATCCGATTTGTTAAGTGAACGAAATATATAATTTGAAAATGAGATTCCGTTATAAAGGTGGAACCTCATCTTTTGTAATATATGAAAGACATTGTACGTTGCTGAATATACTGACAGACAATCTGAAAGTTTATGCGAGAACGATTACATACACCGATAACATAGGTGTATCGGAAAATATTTTGAAGATGGGGAACCGTTTTCGTGAAAGGATTGGTTTTATGCCCAACGTCCTGGAATCTATTCCAAATTTTGGGCAGAACGCTTTCTTTGATATACTTTCCTATTTAGCAATAATGATTTGCTTTTCCATGATGAATTTGACGAAAACGATGCTGATCAGCACGATAACAAGAGAAAGTAAGGAAAGCATTTGCTGACCGTATACGGTGATACCAAACAGGATATTGTTATTTTTCTGCACAGTGTCCATAATGCGGCTTCCGACCATGGAGGCAGCAAATCCGCAAAGACCGCTGATGCTGTATTTGATGGCAGAAGCTTATACGAAATATTTGCGATCAACGTAGCTATATGTCAGATTGATTAGGTTCTGCTGGTTCCCGCGCAAGAAACGTGATAAAGGATCGTGTGTAAAATGACGAGCCACCAAAGTGAGGGGGTCGTGAACATATTGACAAGATAGCCACTCGCAGCGATGACCATACCGAGTTTGATACCCTTGACATAGGAGCGTTTGTCTGCATAATGTGCGATAGGTTTGGAAAAGAGAGGACGGGCAAGGCAGGCGACGATATTGATGATCTGTACGGCGCCGACGGACAGCATCAATTCCTTGGTTTTATAAGTTCCCATAAAGCCAATGGTCATGTAGACGGAAATATTCCAAAGCGAATGCACCACGATGGTGTACACAAAGCTTTTGTTGGAAAAGAGCATTCGGATGACTTTCCAAAACGGTTCAGCTTTTTCATTTTCCCTTTTTTCAACCGGTCGATTCTTCATGAGCATAAGGCAAACGAAATCGCCTGCGTTCATGAGAAACATCATGGCGGCGATGAAAAGAAAACCGTCGTTGATGTTTCCGTCCGCAATGAAGCGGTCAAGCGTTCGCCCCATCACAAGACTGACGACGATACCCGACAGAAGAGAGATGATCTCCTTCGTTGCCGCAAAATTCGCGCGCCCATTAGGATCGACGTAAGAATTGCCCCAGTTAAAGACAAGAGATGTAACCAGATAATTTCCAAAATATGCGATCAGAAGGCATCCGATGACGATGGCGGAACGGAACTGAGGGGGAATGGACAAAAAGGGGAGCAGATACAGCACCAAAAAGAACATTTGGCTGATGCAATGAATAGGGATTGCCGTCAATTTCACATTTCGAATGTACTGTACGATAAAGATCGAAAACATTTGAAACAGGAATGCCAGTGAGATCAGCGAGGAAATGACGCCGATCACGGCGTCGCTGATACCCATTTCCGTTAAAAGAATCGCCAAAATGCATCGGAAACCATTAGTGCGATGAAATATTCAAAGGCGCACTCTATGGTGTATGCCCACCGTGAGCGACGATATGCAGGAGCGGTATAGTTTGGCTGTGTCATAGTGAAAAACCTCTTTTTTATGATAAGATTCAATTATTCGGGTTCATTTCTGTTTTTGATATTGCAGCGGCGTGATGCCGAATTTTTTTCGGAAACGCATGACGAAATAAGCGGCATCGGTATATCCGCAATGCAGTGCGGTGTGTGGTCTGAAAATAAGTGGCAAAATCGCGGCCCAGCTGACTTCGTGAAATGAAAAACATTTCACTGAGGTGCGTAACGTTGCAGCTCGGTTCATGGAAGTGCCGGACGATATAAAGAAGGATCTCTGTGAAGCGCAAGGGCAGGCTCGGCAATACAGGTGTCATCTGTTTGCCTGAGCAGATCAAATTCAAAAGTACGAAAAAATGGTGCTCGGCAGAGAAGGGCGCGGAATCCGTTTGTGTGCAGTGATATAAATGAAAGCAATGTTCGACCAGCTTCTTTTTATCTTTTTCGGAAAAACTGAGAAGTATCTGATCGGAAAAGGGGGTATTCTCAAAAAGCGAGGAGAAGGAAAGCCCGCTGATCCGGATGCAAAAATGCTCATGAACACAGTCACTGTGGTAGATGCACCGATAGATCTCATTGGGGCGTGTCAGGATGATATCGCCCCGACGGATGGGATAGATGTTGCTTTCCACACGGAAGGAGACATTACCGTTGAGATTGACATAGATCTCATAAAAATCGTGGATATGGTCATCATCAAGATACATGTCGTTGACAGTCGTGTATTCTTTGCAATATCGAACTTCTATCAAAATATTTTTGCCGAGGGAAGGATCGGGAGCAAGCGAGGAGTATATTTTATGGTGGCTCCTGTTATGAAACAAAAATTATGTTTATTGCAATAAAGATCATATCTTTTTTGTGCGCAAATGATAAATAGGAAAGTACGCAGAAATCTTGACTTTTTGAGAATTATTTTATATAATATAGTGGACTAAGGCTTCGACGGATCGAAGCATTTACGGAGGTATAAAATGGCTATTCCAAAGGCAGAACAGAGAATTTTGGACTTTGAAAACATGGGCTTTGGTATGTTTATTCACTATGGTCTTTACTCTCAGCTTGGCAGAGGTGAATGGGTACAGCATATCGATAAAATCCCAAAAGAAGAATATATGAAGCTCGCTGAAACTTTCACCGCTGAAAAATTTGATGCAAGAAAAATCGTAAGTGTTGCAAAAGCAGCAGGGGCAAAATATATTACGTTCACAACACGTCATCATGAAGGTTTTTCTCTTTATGATACATGTGGATTGAATACTTATGATTCGGTGCATTCTCCTTGTGGACGTGATCTTGTTCGCGAATTTGTAGATGCTTGCCGTGAATTTGATATGAAACCGTTTTTCTATCATACTACGGTGGATTGGTTTAATCCTGATTGTCGACACGATTTCCCACGCTATCTCCAATATCTGCGTGATTCTGTAGAAATTCTTTGCACGAATTATGGTGAGATCGGTGGTTTTTGGTTCGATGGAAACTGGTGGTACAAAGAAAGAGATTGGGAAGAAGATAAACTTTATGCTGTGATCCGCAAGCATCAACCGAATGCGATCATCGTGAATAACACGGGTGGTTCTGCACGTGGTGCTGTAGGTAATCCTGAGCTTGATAGCGTTACCTTTGAGCAGGGTAGACCTACACCGATGGATAGAGAAGGCATGAGCAAATATCTGGCTGCAGAAATGTGTCATACCATGAATCAGCATTGGGGCTTCGGTGGCGCGGATTTCAATTATAAATCTCTTGCCGAATTGATTGAAACGCTTTGTTCTTGCCGTAAAGTGGGAGCAAATTATCTTTTGAACGTTGGACCTACGGGAGAGGGCGAGATTCCTTTCATGCAAGAAGCTTTGCTTCGCGGCATCGGCGGTTGGATCAATGCTACAGGGGATGCGATTTACGAGGGCAAGCCTTGCGGCATTCTTGGTGATGACAAAAATTTTGCGCTTCGGGCAGGAAATAAGCTTTATCTGTTCATTCATAACCTTTCTATTGTGGGCAATTCGGACGTGACGTTTGGTGAATGCACCGAAGGCATTAGAATTTTCCGCGGTGTGAAGGATCAAGTCAAGCATGTTTGTTGGACAGATAATGGAAAGGAGCTTCTGTTCAAGCAAGAAAACGGAGAGCTTACCGTAGACTGCAAGGGCTATCCTTATGGAACGGATCTTGTTGTGCGTATTGCCGAAGCAGAGCTTGCGTAAGTATAAAGATATTATTTATAACAAAGCCGCCCTTATGTGCAATAAGGGCGGCTTTTCGTATACATTATTTTAAGAAAAAGATTTACTGTTCATGAGCTTTTCTTTTTCTTTTTTAATGTTTGTTTTGCCAAAATAAATGAAAGATATAGGACGCCAATGAATAATATGTCCAATATAACAATTGACCTC
>JBGVIG010000173.1:0-11672 GCA_045122995.1 Eubacteriales bacterium
GGGGTCATCATTTTGGCGGCGACCAACCGCCCCGAAACACTTGACCCGGCCTTGACACGTCCCGGACGTTTTGACAGACGTGTTCCCGTAGAGCTTCCCGATCTTAAAGGCAGAGAGGCGATTCTGCGTGTTCATGCAAAAAAGATCAAGCTTGCACCGAACGTAGACTTCACACACGTTGCCAAAATGGCATCGGGCGCGTCGGGTGCAGAGCTTGCAAACATCGTCAATGAAGCCGCACTGCGTGCTGTCCGCCAAGGCCGAAATGCAGCAACACAAGCAGATCTGGAAGAAAGTATCGAAGTCGTCATCGCGGGCTATCAAAAGAAAAACGCGATCCTCACGGATAAAGAAAAGCTTTATGTTGCCTACCATGAAGTTGGTCACGCACTTGTCGCCGCTATGCAGACAGGCTCCGCACCGGTACAAAAGATCACCATCGTTCCACGCACATCAGGTGCGCTTGGTTACACCATGCAGGTGGAAGAAAACAATCATTATCTGATGACCAAAGAAGAGATCGAAAATAAAATCACCACCTACACAGGCGGCAGGGCGGCAGAAGAAATTGCACTCGGCTCCATCACCACAGGTGCTTCCAACGATATCGAAATGGCAACCAAGCTTGCCCGCTCCATGATCACACGCTTCGGTATGAGTGAAAAATTCGATATGGTCGCGATGGAAACCGTCACCTCACAATATCTCGGCGGCGACACTTCCCTCACTTGCTCGGCAGAAACACAAACGGAGATCGACCGTCAAGTGGTAGCACTCGTGAAAAAACAACATGAAAAAGCGGCAAAGATCCTCTTGGAAAACCGCACGAAGCTGGATATCATCGCAAAGCACCTCTATGAAAAAGAAACCATCACGGGCGAAGAATTTATGAATCTTTTGATGACGGCATAAATCTATATAAAAAAGGACAGTCTTTCGACTGTCCTTTTTATTAAAACAAATCTTTATAAAGATAGAGCGAGCCGCAAACAACAACCAGCGGTGCCAATGTCTTTGCGTGCGCGATCGCTTCCTTCAGCGTAGCGCGCCATTCGCCGTCAATGCCGCCGTCTTTTGCCGCCGCACAAAGCGCTTCAGCACCCATAGCACGAGGATTTTCCTGCACCGTGGTAAAAACGAATTTACTCTTTCCGTCATTCAACATAGAAAGCGATGGCATAAATTCTTTATCCGCCATACAAGCAAAAACAACGGCACGAGGTGTTTCGGGATAATAGCGATCAATGGAAGCTTTTAACGAACGGACACCGTTCGGGTTGTGTCCGCCGTCATAGATCACCGCGGGATCACGGTCGATGATCTCAAAACGCGCAGGATTTTTCGCGAGAAGCAAGCCTTCGCGAATCGCATCTGCCGAAACGCCAAGCGCCAATGCACATTCGATTGCAGTGCAAGCATTGCCGATCTGATAAACACCGCCAAGACCTAAGCGCAAATGATCCATATCACCATAAGAAATAATTTCATAAATTTCTGAAGTGCTTTCACAGACAGCGTCCTTCGGAACGATCAATTTTGTTCCGCAAGCCTTTGCTGCTTCGCCAATCACAGCAATCGCCGCCGCGCCTTGCGCGGAAACAACCGTCACACCGCTTTCGCATTTCGCTTTGATGATCTTGCTTTTGGTTTTTGCAATCTCTTCGATGGTGTTGCCGAGATATTCAGTGTGATCAATGTCGATCTGTGTGATCACAGACATCACGTTGGACGAGATCACATTCGTTGCATCAAATTCACCGCCAAGACCTGTTTCCAAAACAACGTAATCTGGCTTTTTCTCTGCAAAATAGCAAAATGCCGCCGCCGTCCAGATCTCAAATTGAGAAATTTTATCATTCAGTGTTTTTTCCGCTTCGGGAATCAATTTTTCAATTTTTGCAAGAAGCGCATTCAGATCCGCATCGGAGATCTCCTCGCCGCAAAAACTAATGCGTTCGTTTACTCGCACAAGATTCGGAGAGATATATTTGCCGACTTTATATCCTGCGGCACGCAAAATGGATTCCGTAAATGCACAGACAGAACCTTTGCCGTTCGTACCTGCAACGTGAATGCAACGAAGTCCTTCCTGCGGATCACCAAGCAAGTGCATCAAATGTGTAATACGCGCAAGTCCAAGACGCGGAACTGCCTGAAAACCATTGGCATATGCCGCAAAACCGCTTTTTTTACCAAAAACCTGCTTTTTCAGCGGAGGAAGAATAAATTTATCTGTAAGTCCCATAACAATCATTCGCGCCGGTGTATTGACCGCAACTCCAATGAGTCGGTAAACGAGCGCTGCCTCCCATGTATATCCAAAATAAAAAACAAAAATAGGCGTCATCATCAAGCAATCAATGAGAAAGCCTGCAAGAATGAAAAAGAAAACGTTTCGCAAAACACCAATCTTTTCTTTCTTATAAAAAGCAATGCCCATTGCCGCACCAAACACAATTTTACATAGAGTAATAAAAGGGTTCACCCCTGTAAAAAGCAATGCACCAATGAAATCGGCAAGCCCGTAAGAGAGCATCGACCAAAGCGGACCGTAAAGCACCGCCACAAGGGCAATTGGCAAAAAACCAAGCTCGATGCGCGTAGCAGCGTTTTGCGGAAAACCGAGGAGTCGGCATAAAATCACGGAAAGTGCAACCATCATTGCACAGACCGTCATCTTGAGAAGAACTTCTCTGAATCTCTTAACATTGTGTTTTTTTCTAACATTTGACATAAAAAATGCACCTCCGTAAAAACAGACGCGCGCATATACACAAAGCCCGAAAAAGCATACAGAAAAAGCATGCATCGGGCAAATATGTAACAGCGGGATGCGACGGCAGTACAGCAACAAAATTTGTTTTCGTCCGAAAATCAACTCCCCGTAAATTCGGCACTTAAAACTCACTGTCATCTACTCTGTTTCTTGATGTTTTTATTATAGCACATTCTCATAAAAAAGCAATAGTTTTTTGAAGGAATCGCACATTTTTCGCCCTGAACACATCAAACTTCATATTTTCTTTCCTTCGGGATATACTAAACCACGAAAGCAAAAAGAAAGGAAACGATCTATGAAACACACGGAAATCTTAAAGGAAGCAATGGACAGCATGTCAATGCTCAAAACACATTATCACTATTTACACACCCATGCGGAGCTTGGCTTTGATTTGCCAAGCACGTATGAATACGTCAAAAATGAACTGGAAAAAATGGGGCTATATCCGCGAAAATGCGGAAGATCGGGAATCGTTGCTACCATTGGTACAAAAAAGGGGAAATGCTTTCTTTTGCGTGCCGATATGGACGCTCTCCCGATCGAAGAAGAATCTTATGTGTCCTTTCCTTCGGAAAATGGGAATATGCACGCCTGCGGACATGATATGCATACAGCAATGCTTCTTGGCGCGGCAGCAATCTTAAAAAAACACGAAGCCGAGCTGGGCGGCACCGTAAAACTCATGTTTCAACCGGCGGAAGAAACGCTGGAGGGGGCGATGGATATGATGAGAGACGGTGTTTTGGAAAATCCGCCCGTCGATGCGGCGATGATGCTTCACGTTTTGGCAGGCGTTCCGTTTCAAACAGGAACCGCTATGATCTCTGCGCCCGGCATTAGTGCGCCTGCGGCTGATTATTTCATCATTCGCGTTTTCGGCAAAGGCGCGCATGGTTCTATGCCCCATCTCGGTGTGGATCCGATCACGGTCGGGGCGCACATTTTGATCGCTTTGCAAGAGATCCACGCAAGAGAACTGGCAAGCACAGACGTTGCCGTTTTGACCGTCGGAAAATTTGAAACGACAAGTAGTGCGGCAAACGTCATTCCCGAAAGCATCACGATGGAGGGTTCTCTGCGGGCATTCGATGATAATATCCGTGATTTTCTCAAAAAGAGAATCAAAGAAATCGCGGAACCGATCGCGGAAGCCTTTGGTGCGCGCGCTGATGTGCTTTTTGGCAAAGGTTGTCCTGCGCTTGTCAATGACGAAACGCTCTCTCGCGACGTGACCAATTTCACGACGGCGCTTCTCGGCAAAGAAAAAGCCTTCTCCACCTCGGATTTCCCTTCCATGAACGAAGCAGGCGAAAAAAATATGAAAGGAAGCGGCTCGGAAGATTTTGCCTACGTCAGCCATGCGGTTCCTTCCGTCATGATAGCACTTGCGGCAGGAGAGATTTCCAAAGGCTTCCCTTTCCCTCAGCACCACCCGAAAGTAAAATTCGATGAAAACGCACTCCCCATCGGCGCTGCCGTCTATGCATGGAATGCACTGCGTTGGCTGGAGAGCCATCAAGGGATCACCACAGCGAAAAATTTCCACTTTTGATCTTTCGCCTTTATCCTCGAAAGCCAGCAAAAAACCGAGCAATGAAATTGCTCGGTTCTTTATTTTATTTCGCAAGAAGTGTTCTGTCGCTAAGACCTTCGCCGCCGGAAGCGGAGAATTTCTGTACGAGTGCTTCCACCGTGAGATTTTTCTTTTCTTCACCGGAAACGTCAAAAATGATCTTACCTTCATTCATCATGATAAGGCGGTTGCCGTGTGCGATAGCGTCTTTCATGTTGTGTGTGACCATCATCGCGGTAAGATGATTTTCTGCGATCAGCATATCCGAAATTTCCAAAACCTTTGCCGCGGTCTTCGGGTCAAGTGCAGCAGTATGCTCGTCAAGAAGGAGTATCTTCGGCTGTTTGAGCGTTGCCATGAGAAGCGTCAACGCTTGTCTTTGACCCCCCGAAAGCAGTCCGACCTTTGCCGTCATACGGTCCTCCAAACCAAGCTCAAGGATAGAAAGCAATTCACGAAAATGTTTTTTCTCTTTGGAAGAGATACCCCAACGAAGCGATCTTCTTTCGCCGCGGCGTGCCGCGATCGCAAGATTTTCCTGGATCTCCATCGTCGCTGCTGTACCATTCATCGGATCCTGAAAAACTCTTCCAATATATTTTGCGCGTTTGTGTTCAGGAAGGTGAGCCACATCTATGCCGTCGATTTTGATCTCACCTTTATCAATGGGAAAAACACCCGCAACCGCATTGAGCGTAGTGGATTTTCCCGCGCCGTTACCACCGATAATTGTGACAAAATCACCGGGATTCAGGTGAAGATCTACACCGCAAAGCGCTTTTTTCGCATTGACGGTGCCGGGGAAAAATGTTTTTTGTACGTTAACAAGTTCCAGCATCTTTATTCTCCACCTTTCTTTTTAAGTTTTGCAAAAATACTCTTTTTGCCGGAAAAATATTTTTTCTTCCAATAAGGAACCGCAAGGAAAATTGCAACTACAAGTGCGGAAAGCATCTTCAGGTAGTTGGAATCCAAGCCGAGATAAATAACGGTCGCGTAAACGATATAATAAACAATACCGCCGAGAACAACTACGATCAGCTTCAGTGCAAAATTGTTTTTAGAAAGCCAAGAAAAGAGTGCTTCACCAATGATAACGGCCGCAAGACCGATAACGATCGCGCCTTTACCCATATTGATATCGGAGTTACCGAGATACTGCGCAAGAAGCGCACCGGAAAGTGCCACGATACCATTGGAGATCACAAGACCTACGATCTTCATAGCATTGGTATTGATGCCCTGCGCACGGCTCATATTAAGGTTTGCACCTGTTGCACGGATACCGGAACCAAATTCTGTACCAAAGAACCAATACAAAAGACCGATGATCACAATGGCAAAAAGCTCAAGGACAATGATCGCTTCGGGGCGTTCCATCTGAGAGATCAAAAGATCGTAATTTCTTGCAGGAAGCGCTACGTTTGCGGCACTTTTCTGCACAGGTGAGAACGCAAAACCCATGATCTTTAGGTTGACAGACCAAAGAATAAGCTGCGTCAAAATACCGGAAAGGATCGCGGGGATCCCCATGAACGTATGGAAAAGACCTGTCAAAAGTCCTGCCAGCATACCGGCAAGCACAGCGCAAAGAATCCCTACCCAAACAGATTGGCCGCGAACGACCATCACGGCGCAGACAGCAGCACCCGTACAGATCGTGCCGTCAACGGTAAGATCGGCAATATCAAGAATTCGATAGGTGATATAAACACCGATCGCCATGATACCCCAGATGATGCCCTGCGCAACCGCACCGGGCAAAGATGCAAGATAATTTAGCATGAAATGTATTTCCTTTCAAATAAACCTATACAGCGAGATTACGCCGACATGAAAATGCCGACGTAATTCGCATAAATGATAAAAATAAATTACTGAATTGCAACGTAACCTTGTTTTTCAAGTTCAGCGGTATCGATACCGAGGTCATCGCAAATTGATTTGTTGTATTTCTTTGTAAATGTATCAACGTAGCCAATCTCCATTTCGGAAATGTCAGCTTCACCTTTGAGGATCTTCGCAGCCATTTCACCGGTGAGGTAACCGAGATCATAGTAGCTGATGGAAAGTGTTGCAATACCACAACCAGAGCAGATACCTGCTTCACCTGCGATGAGAGGTTTCTTTTCTGTCATCGCGCCGTAGATAGTCTGTGCGCAGGAAGCAGCGGTATTATCAGTAGGAACGTAAAGTGCATCACATTCAGTAGCAGCTTTCTGTGTAATAGTCACAACGTCTTCAGAACCTGCAAAAGCATATTCTTTGACGGTGAGATTTTTTGCTTCGAGGTATTTTTTAACCTGAGCAACCTGGTAAGTAGAGTTGGGTTCTGCGGAACAGTAAAGAAGACCGACAATCTTTGCACTCGGAACAAGATCAATGATCATCTGCGCCTGCTGATCGAGAGGAGCAAGGTCAGATGCACCGGAGATGTTACCACCAACAACGCCTGTGAAGGTTTCTTCATCAAGGCCGAGAGCCACAGTGTAAGCGGTGATGGAAGTACCGAGAACGGGGATATCCATCGTAGCGTTTGCGGCAGCCTGAAGTGCGGGGGTACCGTTTGCCATGATAAGATCCACTTTCTGGTTTACGAAAGTATTGGCAATAGTAGCACAAGTGTCAGGGCTGTTTGCTGCATTCTGTACGTTGAAAACAACTTTGTCTTCACCGAGAATATCTTTCAATGCCTGCTGGAAGCCTTCCGTTGCTGCGTCAAGCGCAGAGTGAGCTACGATCTGGCTGATACCGACGGTGTAAACGTCTTTTTCGGTCTGTTCACCGCAAGATACGAGCGCGAGCATAAGTGTGGCCGCCAAAACGAGCGCACAAATTCTTTTGAACATTTTCATAATGTTTTCCCTCTTTTCATAGAAGATTAAAATAAAAAAACACCCTCGCACAAAACGTTAAATTTGCACGAGGGCGAAAATAAATTCCGCGTTACCACCTTGTTTCTCCGTATGCTCACACATAAGGACTCACTAACATGAAACCATGTCTTCGATATAACGGTCGAACCCGTTGCGCACGCCCCATATGGTTAAGCACGCACGACTCACGAAATGTATTTCGGGATATTACTTGTCACCATCTCACACCAACCGATGGCTCTCTGCAGACTTTCATCGTCCTTACTCTTTTCCGATCACTGTCTTTTTCGTTCTGTGGAAAGATGTTTTATATTTTACACGCATTTATGTGATTTGTCAATACCTTTTTATAAAAAATCCATAAATTTGTATTTTTATTCAATCGTTTTTTGATTGATTTTTTCATAGAGAGAGAAAACGGCGTCAGCTTGCGCGAGATCCTCAGAAAACGCGCTGGCGCTCCCTGACGCGACTCCCAGTTTCAAGGCTTTTTCATAGTTTTCCCCGTCAAGATATCCGGCAAGGAAGCCTGCCACCATCGAATCCCCGGCACCAACGGAGTTGAGAACCTTCCCCTGCGGAGCTGTAGCTTCATAAATTTCGCCGTCCGCCGCCAAAAGGATCGCACCCTTTTCCGCCATGGAAACAAGCACGTTTTGCGCGCCCAGCGCTTTTAGTTTTTTTGCATAAAAAACGACTTCGGCACGCGTTTCGATCGGCGTGTTAAAAAGCGCGGAAAGCTCATGGTGATTGGGCTTGATCAAAAAAGGACGACACGGCAAAACGTCTAAAAGAAGTGAACCTGCCGCGTCCACGACAATCTTTACGTCTTTTTCAAGAAGGCTTTGCATGATATCGCGATAGACCGTATGCAGCACGGAATTCGGCACACTGCCCGAAAGCACCAAAATGTCCCGATCTCGCAAAGAGGAAAGCTTCTGCATCAAGTCATCGAGAGCTTTCTGTGAAATTTCAGGGCCGTTTCCGTTGATTTCAGTTTCCTCACCTGCCTTCAGCTTTACGTTGATGCGGGAAAAGCCATCGGAAAGTATAGAAAAATCCTCTCGCACGCCACGCGCACGCACCTCTTTTCGAATCTCCTCGCCCGTAAAACCGGCAAGAAAACCAAGGGCGGTATTTTCCACGCCAAGTCTTGCGAGCATCACGGAAACATTGATTCCTTTGCCGCCCGGGACAGCCGTTTCTTTTTTTGCGCGATTGACAGCACCAATCGTGAACGCATTTAACCTAACGATGTAATCAATCGAAGGATTCAAGGTAACGGTATAGATCATATTTTTTCTCCAAAAAAAGATTTTTATTTATTATACGACAGATAAAACTGCTTGTCAAGCACACCAAAAGAAAAAGGAAAGCGAGGGTTCCCCGCTCTCCTTTATTTTTAATTTCTATTCGTGTCGGATTCCTTTTTCCATAGAAGCCATCGTGTGTCAAGCACGGTGGCACGAGGTTTCGTCAGGATCGTTTCGCACGGAAAACGCTCACATTCACCGCAAAAATCAAGCTTTTGCGCTATCACACAATCTCGTGTAAAGCAATCACCGTATTGATGCTCATGAAGACAACCTTTGCAGTTTCCCTTTAGAAAAGTCGGGCAAGCGCCGCAATAAAAGCCGCATTTACCAAGCAAATCAGCCTTCATTTTGCGCCTCTAAATTTTTCTTTGCGGAAGAAAGCATAAGCTTGATACGGTTGAGCTGGTTGACTTCGCTCGCACCAGGATCGTAGTCCACCGCAACGATATTGGACTGCGGATAAGCCTTGCGAAGCGCTTTGATCACGCCTTTTCCGACAACGTGGTTCGGCAAGCAAGCAAACGGCTGGATACAAACGATATTGGGAGTACCCGAACAAATCAGCTCTGCCATTTCCCCCGTCAAAAACCAACCTTCACCATACTGATTACCAATGGAAAGGAAAGGTCTTGCAAGGGCTGCCACCTTTTCGATCGGCATCGGCGGCTCAAAGCGACGACTCTTCTCCAAAGCATCGAAAGCCGGTTTACGCAATGCGCGAATCGCGGCAATCGCCGTCTTGGAAGCAAGAGCGGACGTCCAGTTGGCACCCAAATATTCATGCTTATATTCCAGGTTATACATGCAGTAGTTCATGAAATCCATCAGATCCGGAACCACCGCTTCCGCACCTTCCTGCTCCAGCACGTCCACCAGATGATTGTTGGCAAGAGGCATATATTTGACAAGGATCTCACCGACGATACCCACACGAGGCTTACGAATACTCTCATCAATCGGGAATTCATCGAAATCCTTGACGATGCCGTGACAAACAGACGAGAAAGAATAGCGGCTCTTATCATTGGTAAGAGAATCAATGCAGATCGCTTCCCATTTTTTATGAAGCGCGTTGGCAGAGCCTTTTTCTAATTCATAGGGACGCACACGATACAAACAGCGCATGAAAAGGTCGCCGTAGATCAGCGAACGCGCCGCCGAAAGAAGAAGTCCCGGAGAAATCGAGAAGCCTTCGTTTTTCTCCATGCCGTTGGCATTGAGCGAAATAACGGGAATATGAGAAAGTCCCACTTTATCCAAAGCACGGCGGATAAAACCAACGTAATTGGACGCACGACAGCAACCACCTGTTTGCGTCATCATGACGGCAAGCTTATCAGTATCATACCTGCCCGAAAGCACTGCTTCCATAATCTGTCCAACAACCGTAATGGACGGGAAACACGCGTCATTGTTTACAAATTTCAGACCCATATCAATGGCTGTGCGGTTATCGTTATCGAGAATCACCATGTTGTAGCCATATTTACGGAAAACAGGCCCCATAATGTTAAAGTGGATCGGACTCATCTGCGGCGCAAGAATCGTATAACCTTTGCCCTGCATCGCCTTCGTATATTCTGTTTTATGATAAGTCACGGGCTTCACATCGGGACGGATCCCCATTTTTTCGCGCATATTCATCGCGGCAAGCAAGCTGCGGACGCGGATACGCGCCGCGCCGAGGTTATTCACTTCGTCGATCTTGAGAACGGTGTAAAGACGATTGCTGCCTTCCATGATCTCGCTGACCTGGTCTGTGGTCACGGCATCAAGACCGCAACCGAAAGAATTGAGTTGGATCAACTCCATGTTTTTTCTTTCACGCACAAATTCTGCAGCGGAATAAAGACGCGAATGATAAACCCACTGGTCATTGGCACGAAGCGGTCTTTCGGGATTGAAATCGATAGGAAGCGAGTCCTCGCTGAACACCGCAAAACCGTAAGAAGCAATGAGCTCGGGAATACCGTGGTTGATCTCCGGATCGACGTGATACGGTCTACCTGCAAGCACGATGCCGCGTCTGCCGTTTTCTTCAAGCCAGCGAAGCGTTTCTCTGCCCTTTTCCACAATATCCGCTTTGACACGGCGCTGTTCTTCCCAAGCAGCATGGACTGCCTTTTTCACTTCGTCCGCAGGGATCTGCCATTCCTTCTTACAAAGGCGAACCAGGCGTTCTGCCGCCGTTTTTTCATTTGTAAAAGCGATAAACGGGCGGATATAACGCACTTCGCCGCTTGCGACCTCTTCCACGTTATTTTTAAGATTTTCCGCATAAGAAATAACAATAGGACAGTTAAAGTGGTTTTGTGCGTCCTTGGTTTCCTGATGCTCGTAGAATACGCAAGGGTGGAAGATCGTTTTCACACCTTCGTTGATCAGCCATTGTACGTGACCGTGAGAAAGCTTTGCAGGATAACATTCCGATTCAGACGGAATGGATTCCATACCAAGCTCGTAGATCTTTCTGCTCGATTTCGGAGAGAGCACCACGCTGAAACCAAGCACTCGAAAGAACGTTGCCCAGAAAGGATAATTTTCGTAAATATTAAGTACACGCGGAATACCGATCACACCGCGCTTCGCTTCCGCTTCCGCAAGTGGCTCGTAAGCAAAGATACGTTCTGCTTTGTACGCCATGACGTTCGGTCCCTTATCAGAAGAAGCTGTATTGCCAAGACCTTTTTCACAGCGGTTACCTGTGATATGGCGTCTGCCATCAGGGAATTTATTGATGGTGAGCATACAGCGGTTGGAGCAGCCGCCGCAACGCGCGGTAGAGGTCGTATAGGTAAGATCAAGGATCTCTGCCACGGAAAGCGTCGTCGTGGGCTGTCCCGTGTAACGTTCTCTTGCGAGGAGCGCCGCACCAAAAGCACCCATGATGCCCGAAATATCGGGACAGATCGCTTCCACACCCGCAATCTTTTCAAACGCGCGGAGAACGGCTTGATTATAGAATGTACCGCCCTGCACTACGACGTGACGACCAAGATCGGAAGCGTCTGTCAATTTGATTACCTTGAAAAGTGCATTTTTAATGACAGAATACGCAAGACCGGCGGAAATATCGCTGACGGTAGCGCCTTCTTTTTGCGCCTGCTTCACGTTGGAATTCATAA
>JBGVIG010000174.1:0-3907 GCA_045122995.1 Eubacteriales bacterium
TGTACACCTACGGATCCTGTAGAGCCGAGGACAGTAATTCGTTTTTGTTCTTGTATCATGAAAAATCACCTTTATTTGAAGAACCAAACATAATCGGATAAAAGGAGCATTGTTCCATAAATGATGGGGGCTACCGCAATGATAGAGTCAAAGCGATCCATGATTCCGCCATGTCCGGGGAAAATAAAGCCAAAATCTTTGATTCCGCTTTCTCTCTTGAGATAAGATGCGATGAGATCACCGATCTGGGAAACGATCGCAACCAAAACGGCAAGTAAAATGAGAGGCAGATAATTTACTTCCACATGAAATGCTTTGTCGATAATCAATCCATATACCACAAAACCGAGCACACAACCAAGAATACCGCCAAATGCACCTTCCACGGTCTTTTTAGGGCTGACAGCAGGAATCAATTTGTGTTTGCCGAAAAGAACGCCTACGAAGTATGCACCGGTGTCTGTTGCCCATGCGCCGATGAAAATAAGCAGATATGCGTATTTACCAACATCAACAACAAGCCCGCCAAGACTTCCCCAAGCGTTCGAATCTGCGGTAGTGATGCCGCGGAGCATCAAAATGCTGATAAAACCAATCAAAACGTACAGTGTCATACCAACAAGCTCAGCACTTTTTCCAAACGCGAGCTTTCCGCAAGAAAACATGGTGACAGCAAAAATATAGAAAAGATAAATATATCCAATTGCAAACAAAATTGGCAACAGTGTTGCTTTTTCCATGATGTCCATATAATACAGCGCAGAGAAAATAGTGATAAAAGCTGTGAAAATATAGGTAGGAACGGATAAACGCAGTGTCTTTTTGACACCAACACAGCCTGCAATTTCATACATGGCAATCAGGCACACCACAGTCACGGCAATCGGGAAAACCCAAGTATCAGAAAAAACAAGTATGGGTATTAAAACCAATATGGCGATAAGCGCCGTGATTATTCGTTTTAACATATCAAATGCCTCCGTATCTTCGATTTCTGGAGTGGAAATCTTCAATCATTTTATCAATTTCGTCTGTTGTGAGATCAGGCCACAACGTATTGGTGAAAAATAGTTCTGCATAAGCAGATTGCCAAAGAAGAAAATTAGACAGACGATATTCGCCGCCTGTTCTTACGATCATGTCCGGTGGTGGAATCACGCCGGAATAAATGGTATTTGTGATATCATTTTCGGCGATTTCAGTTTTGCCTTCCGCAATCAGTTTGTTTACTGCATCGACAATCTCACCTTTTCCTCCGTAGTTAAGCGCGATACATACCGTTTTTTTATGAGAGGCTGTTAAATGCTCTACCCTTGCCATTTTATCTTTGGTTTCTTTATCAAACACAGTTCTGTTTCCGAAAAAGAGCACACGGACTTTATTTTCGTGAAATTCTCGTTCTACTTCATCGATATATTCGCGAAGAAGGCGCATGATCGCATCTACTTCATTTTTGGGGCGTTTCCAGTTTTCTGTAGAAAAAGCATAGACGGTCACATATTCAATTTCTGTTGTGGAAAGATAACGAACGATCTCTTTGAATTTTTTTGCCCCTTCAACGTGTCCTTTTTCTCGGGGAAGCAATCTTTTTTTTGCCCATCTTCCGTTTCCGTCCATTATAAATGCAATATGCCGGACACGGAAATCTTTTTCTATATCATTTTTTTTCATTCTTAAAAATCCTTCTGTTTATTGAAAAAGTAACCGCCTTTGGAATAAAGACGGTTACTTTGGTGTCTAAAGTTAGATTTCCATGATTTCCTTTACTTTGCCTGTTGTTACCGCATCTACTTTTTTAATATAGGAGTCGGTGAGATCCTGAATTTGTTTTTCAGAGGTTTTCTGTTCGTCTTCGGTCATTTCGGAATTCTTTTTCATGGCTTTGCATTTGTCATTTGCTTCACGGCGGATATTACGAATCGCAACTTTGATTTCTTCGCCCTTAGCTTCCACTTCTTTTTTCTTCATTTTTCTGGTTTCCTCGGTCATAGGGGGGAATGACAAGCGGATTGCTTTACCGTCATTCTGGGGGTTAATACCGAGATCACTTTCATGAATTGCTTTTTCGATGGAACGAAGCGTTGTGGAATCCCAAGGAGTGATCATAAGCGTTCTGGGGTCAGTTGCTTTGATTTCAGCCATCTGAGAAAGCTGCGTAGGACAACCGTAGTAATCAACAGTGATTTTGTTCAAAACCACGGGATTTGCTCTGCCAAGACGAATCGAGTCGAGATCGTATTCATAAGCCGCGATCGTTTTTTTCATTTTGCCTTCGTATTCTTTGGTGTCAAGTTTCATTTTCTTGTTCCTCCTACAATTGTACCGATTTTTTCGCCGTTAACGGCTTTAATAATGTTTTCAGGATTGTCCAATCCAAACAAGAGGATCGGAATGTGATTTTCCATACTGAAAGAAGTTGCTGTGAAATCAAGAACACGCAAACCTTCTCTCAAAATATCAATGTATTCGATGCTGTCGATCTTCTTTGCGTCAGGATCAAGCTTGGGATCGGCTGTATAAACACCGTCCACATTCTTCGCGAGAAGAACGATATCTGCATTGATCTCAGCTGCTCGTAAAACAGCGGCTGTGTCCGTGGAAAAATAAGGGCTACCGATTCCGCAACCGAAGATGACAACGCGTCCTTTTTCAAGATGAGAAACCGCTTTGTTGCGGATATAGGGTTCTGCACATTCTTTCATTTCGATAGCAGTCATGACACGAGTCGGTACGCCGATTCTTTCGAAGGTATCCTGAAGTGCCAGACAGTTAATAACGGTTGCGATCATGCCCATGTGATCGGCACGGGTTCTGTCCATATTTACGCCCTGTCTACCTCGCCAAATGTTTCCTGCGCCGACAACAATGCTTACCTGCGTACCCATATCAACACAAGTTTTGATAACGGAACACACTTTTTCAAGAAAATCATAATTCAAAATGCCATCCGAGCCAGCGGAAAGCGCTTCGCCGGAAAGCTTTACTAATATTCTTTTATATTGCGGCTTTTTTTCTTCCATAAAATCCTCCCATGTCCAAGTTATGATTTATCACTATATATATTACCTTAAAATCTTGATTTTGTAAATATCTTTTCGAAAATTTGCCACTCTGATTTTATAAGAATCTGTAAATTTTTCAAAAAACAAGAAATGCTAAAATATCCAAAGGGTTGTGCGCAAAGTTTTTTGCGCCGTTTTCCGACAAAAATTTTTCGTCGCGGAACCCCCATGTCACACTAATACAATCCATTTTTGCATTTTCTGCAGTTTTGATATCCACTTCAGAATCACCGATGTAGACCGCATCAAAATGATGTGTATACAAGTGAGCCAAAGCCTCGTTCACCGTGTCGGGAGCCGGTTTTTTAGCAATTCCCTCTTTATCTCCGATCGCAACAGATATTCTTTCTCCGAAATACTGTCGGCAAAGTGTTTTCACGACAGATTCAATTTTATTGGAAACAACGGCAATTCGAAATCCAAGTGCAATCAAACGGTCCAAAAGCTCCAGAACACCATCATAAGGTTTCGTATGAACTTGGCTGTGAGCGGAATAATGCTCTTTGAACAGTGCCAATGTTTTTTCCGCCGATTCATCGTCAGCGCCATCGGGAATCGCTCTGGTTATCAGCATTTTAACACCGTTTCCGACAAACTGACGAACTTCTTCTATGCTTCGTTCGGGAAAGCCCATCTTGCGAAGAGCGAAATTTGTGCTGTTTGCAAGATCCTCCAAAGTATCCAAAAGCGTGCCGTCAAGATCAAAAATGACAGTATCATATTTTTTTCTGATTTCCATTTTGCAATACCTTATCCCATCATATTTCCCATTTTTCCTTTTGATTAGTCGGAAGCTTAAAAATCATCTCAGGACTCTTAACAATAACTTTTGTATGATCTGGTAT
>JBGVIG010000175.1:0-3157 GCA_045122995.1 Eubacteriales bacterium
GGTTTTCTCTTGATGGAGTGTTTCTCATCAAAAATCTGACACATACTTTTATGGAGGTATATTTTTATGGTAATCGCAGGCGATTTTAAAAACGGCGTAACATTCGAAATGGACGGCAACGTTATGCAGGTCATCGAATTCCAGCACGTTAAACCCGGTAAAGGTGCAGCTTTCGTTCGTACCAAGCTCCGCAACGTTATTTCCGGTGCTGTAACCGAAACCACATTCAACCCCACAGACAAATTCCCCCCCGCAATCGTTGAAAGACGCGACATGCAGTATAGCTACAACGATGGCGATCTTTACTACTTCATGGATATGGAAACCTTCGAACAGGTTCCTGTTGCACAGTCCATGCTTCCCGAAAGCTTCAAGTTCGTTAAGGAAGAAATGATGTGCCGCCTTGTTTCCTACAAGGGCAACGTATTCAGCGTAGAACCCCCCATGTTCGTAGAACTCGAAGTTGTTGCAACCGAACCCGGCTTCAAAGGCAACACCGCTACCGGTACTACCAAACCCGCTACCCTTGAAACAGGCGCTGTTATCAAGGTTCCGCTCTTCATCGACAACGGCACAAGACTCCGTATCGATACCAGAACCGGCGAATACATCGAAAGAGCTTAACTTTCGATTCCCCTATCGGATTTCACAATTTACCAATAATTGGAAATTGAAATCATATTGAACCGCAATAATATGTAAAGAAAGGGCGCTTTGCTCTCAAAGCGTTGGTAAACAAAGATGAACATTTCTGAAAAAGTTGCATATATCAAAGGTCTTGCGGAAGGTCTTAATGTGGACGATAAAGTTGTAAACGCGATCCTCGACGTGCTCGGCGATATCGCAAAAGCTGTTAACGGCCTCAAAGAAGACACCGAATACCTTGAAAGCTACATCGAAGAAGTTGACGAAGATCTCGGCGCGCTCGAAGAAGATTACTATGAAATCGACGACGATTGCGATTGCTGCGACTGCGACGACGACGATTGTGACTGCTGCGACGATTGTGCAGAAGTGGAATGCCCTGCTTGCGGCGACACCATCTGCCTCGACGAAAGCATTGATTTCGATCATGTTATCTGCCCTGCTTGCGGCGCTGAATTCACTTGCGTTTGCGATTGCGACGAAGATGAAGAAGAAGAATGCGGCTGCGGTTGCGGTTGCCATGACCACGAATAATTTCTGAGGTCAAAATCAAAAAAGCCGTCTTTTTTGGACGGCTTTTTGAGATTAAAAAGGGATTTTTTGATATCCCAAAGATTAAAAATGAAAAAGGAATGAATACCCATGAAACATTGCAAAAGAATGCTTGCGGTGCTTCTGATTCTTTCTGTGGTTTCTGTCCTTTTCGCTTCCTGCGGAAAAGATAATAAGGGCGAGATCGTCGCGGTGTATAACAACACACCCGTTTATGAATCCGAAGTTGCCGACATCATCAACTATGAGCTCGTTACTGGCTACACGTCGGGTATGACTGAATCGCAGATGCGTGCCATCATGCAGAGTGCGATCGTGACTTACGTGCAGTTCAAAGCGATCGAGCTTGATTTGAAGGAAAAAGATCTGACCGTTGATGAAGAAGCTTTGGACGCAAAAGTGTCCGAAACCCGTGCGCAGCTCGATGAAACCGTAGAAGGCGGCTATGACGCTTGGAAGCAGCGGTGCAACGTATCCGACGCTTTCCTTGAAGAGCATCTCCGTCGCATAGCACTCGAAGAACTCTACAAAGAAAACGCGAAAAAGGAAATCGAAGTTTCCGATGATGATGCTTACAACTACTATGTGGGCAACTCCATGAGCTTTGCTGATCCTGCCGGCTATTATTGGACTGCTGTGCTCCGCGAAGTTCTCGATATCGAAGATGAAACAGAATGTGCAGAGGTAGAAGCTGAGGTTCAGGCTTATATCGGTAAGATCAAAGACGGCTCCATGACCATGGACGCCGTAAAGAGCGAGATCCTCGCAAACTGCACCAAAGATAAGGGCTACAAATATGGAACTCTTTTCTCCGGATCTGATTTCACAGCGACCACCTCGATGAAAGAAGTTCCCGATCTTGATCAGGCGATTGCAGACATCAAAGCGGCTCACGGCGAACCCGTATACAAAGAAGAAATGACCGAAGAAGAGCAAACTGCGTATAACGCGTATTACTCTTCTATGTTCCAGACAGAAGTTTTCTACGCTTTGCAGCATCTTGAACCTGGTGAAATTTACGCAAAACCCATCAAGAGCGTGATTGGTTACTACATCATTCGTCTTGACAGCATCACCACGATGAGTGGATTTAAGGACTTTGAAAAAGTGAAAACTGAGATCAAGGATTCCATTGCTGAAGAGCGCGTAGACGCCAAATTCGTTGAATATCTAAGCGAAATCACCACCAAATACAATCTTTTGTATTCTTTCTCTTAAAAAACGAAACCCACGGATTTTTCCGTGGGTTTTTGTTGTTTATGGGGCTCTGCCCCGCACCCCGCTTAAGGGACATTGTCCCTTAAGGATCCCGATGTGTAGGGTTTATATCAGGGATTTGCCTTCCCATTCTTTTTCGGGTTCGATACCCATCAGCTTCATGATGGTGGGTGCGATCTCAAGCAGAGAGATATCTTCCTTGATCTCTCCGGGCGTAAATTCTTCACCGCGGAAGAAAAGCGGAATCGTCATGTCTTCCGGCATCTCGGTACCGTGTGTGCGGTCATGACCGCCGTGGTCTGCCATGACGATGATACTGTATTCATCACCGAAGGCGTCAACCATACGTTTCACATTGTCGATTCCGATAGAAATACGGCGAAGATATTCTTCGCTCATCCAACCGTTGTCGTGACCGCCTTTTTCATCGGTTTCCACCATGTAGAGAAAAACGAAATCGGGTTTATCCTTACGGATACGTTTTTCTGCTTCGTCCGTCAAGGCGGTATCGGAAGATTCTTCTGTGTAGGCATTGATATAAGTTGCGAATTTCAAAGTTTCGGGAGAAGAAATATTGCGAAGAGGTTCCCAGCCGTAATACATAGCGGAAACGCCGCCTGCATCACGAATCTTTTCAAAAATGCCCTTCACGGGGCGAACCTGCGGCACATAAGTGTTTGTCAAAATGCCATGTCTTTGCGGTGTGACGCCGTGTGACATGGAAAAGTGACACGGGAATGTG
>JBGVIG010000176.1:0-4269 GCA_045122995.1 Eubacteriales bacterium
CTAAAAAAGTAGTCAGAAAGCGCCGCGAACGCAAAAATGTCGAAAAAGGCGCAGCACATATCCGTGCGACTTACAATAACACGATCGTGACTATCACTGATTTGAACGGTAACGCAGTATCTTGGGCATCTGCAGGCGAACTCGGTTTCAAGGGTTCCAGAAAATCTACAGCATTCGCTGCTCAGATGGCAGCTGAAACTGCTGCTAAGATCGCAGTTGACAACGGTATGAAGACTGTTGAAGTTTTTGTTAAAGGTCCCGGTCAGGGCAGAGAATCCGCAATCCGTGCGCTTCAGACACAGGGTCTTGAAATCACAGTTATCCGTGATGTAACACCCGTTCCTCACAACGGTTGCAGACCGCCCAAAATCAGACGCGTATAATATAGGAGGCTTAAGATGGCTAGATATACAGGTCCTGTATGCAGAATGTGCCGCAGAGAAGGCACAAAGCTTTACCTCAAAGGTGAACGCTGCTTGACAGATAAATGCCCCGTTACTCGCCGCGGCACAGTTCCCGGTCAGCACGGTGCAGCTCAGTCCAGAAAACAGAAAGAGTATTGGATGCAGCTTCGTGAAAAACAGAAAGCTAGAAGATACTACGGTGTTTTGGAAAAACAGTTTGAAACATACTTCGAAATCGCTGATAAAAAAGAAGGTCAGACCGGTGAAAACCTCCTCTGCCTCCTTGAAAGAAGATTTGACAACGTTGTATACAGAATGGGTCTTGCAGAAAGCCGCAAGGAAGCAAGACAGCTCGTTACACACGGTCATTTCACCATCAACGGTAAGAAAGCAAACATTCCTTCGATCATCATCAAGCAGGGCGACGTGATCGCAGTTGCAGAATCCAGCCGCGAATCCGCTAAGATCAAATCCCTTCTTGAACTTATGGAAAGCAAAGTTGCTCCCAAGTGGCTCGAAGTTGATAAAGCAAAAGCTTCTGCAAAAGTAGTTGCACTTCCCAGCAGAGAAGACGTTGACTTCCCGTTCGAAGAGCACCTCATCGTCGAGTTGTACTCCAAATAATTACCCCCAAAGTTTCCCACGGATACGTTTGCCAAAGGTAATTATTTATCGGAGTGCAGATGTGTCAAATTCAGATGCAAAATTCATTTTGTATTATTTTATATGTGTAGGAGGGTTAATTAGATGATTGAAATTGAAAGACCGAATATTACCGCGATCGAATCGGAGGAAGATTCGAAAAGAGGCACATTTGTTTTGGAACCCCTTGAAAGAGGTTATGGCGTAACGCTTGGCAACTCTCTTCGCAGAGTATTGCTCAGCTCGCTTCCCGGCGTTGCTGTTGTTAGCATCAAAATCAGCGGCGGCGACAAAGACGTGCTTCATGAAATCTCCACCGTTCCCGGTGTAAAAGAAGATGTTTGCGAGATCGTCCTCAACGTAAAGGGCATTACCGCAAAGCTCTTTGCAAACTCTGCAAAGACTGTTAACATCGATATCACAGGTCCGAAGGACGTAAAAGCTGGCGACATCGCTTGCGATGCGGACATCGAGATCTTGAATCCCGAGCATCATATCGCTACGGTTTCCGATGGCGTACGTTTCAAAATGGAACTTACTTTTGACCACGGTCGCGGCTATGTTTCTCAGGAAAAGAACAAACAGACCTATTCGGCTGGACAAATTGGCGTAATTTTTGTAGATTCTATATTCACCCCTGTTTACAATGTAAGCTACAAGGTGGATCCCACTCGTGTCGGCAACGTTGTTGACTACGATAAGCTTACACTTGATGTTTTGACGAACGGTACTCTCTCCGCGAGAGAAGCGGTATCGCTCGGAGCCAAGATACTCAACGAACATCTCAACCTCTTTGTAGAGCTTTCCGACGAAGCAAAGAGTGCAGAGATTATGGTTGAAAGAGAAGAAACCAAGAAAGAAAAAGTCCTTGAGATGACCATTGAGGAGCTTGATCTGTCTGTAAGAAGCTTCAACTGCTTGAAGCGTGCAGGCATTGACACTGTTGAAGACCTTACGAGCAGCACTGAGGCTGACATGATTAAGGTTAGAAACCTCGGTAAGAAGTCGCTCGAAGAAGTTATTCAGAAACTCCACTCTCTCGGTCTCAGCCTCAGAAAAGAAGAGGATTGATTTCCGAAGAGCGGAAAACATCAAAACAGAGAGATATATTTCGGTGAATCCTTTATAAATTCAGGCAAAGGAGGAATAGTATAATGCCCGGAACCAGAAAACTCGGCAGACCTACTGCCCACAGAATGGCAATGCTCAGAGGCATGGTAACATTGCTTTTGGAAAACGGCTCTATCGAAACAACCGTAACCAGAGCAAAAGAAGTTAGAGCATTGGCTGATAAAATGATCACTCTCGGCAAAAAGAACACACTCGCTTCCCGTCGTGCTGCACTCGCGTTCATCACCAAAGAAGATGTTGTTAAGAAACTTTTTGACGAAATCGCTCCTGCTTATGCAGAGAGAAACGGTGGTTACACCGCTATTTACAAGACAGGTCCCCGTCGTGGCGACGCTGCTGAAATGGCGATCATCAAACTTGTTTAATTTGAATAATTAAATAAAGATATAAATAAACTGCTACGCAAAGGCCACGCGTAGCAGTTTTCTTTTTTTGCATCAACCAACGGTAGACAGCTTGTGCCTTGACAAGTTTTCCCGTTTTGTGTTACAATGAACTCGTACCAAAGATGTGTTCTGCAGGCACCCTCGGTACAAAACATGAATTTTTACGAAAGGAGGCGATCAATATGATTTCACGCATTCAAACAACATGCCGTATTGCTCGCCACCTCACGTCCGTTGCGTGAGCGCGAGTAATAGCAAAGATGCACGTCCCCCGGGAGGTGCATCTTTGTCATGCAGAAACCTGTATGCGGCAATATCATCTTCACGCAGGAGGTTCGATATTTGGAAATTCCACTTGGCCGTAATATCCGCCGACTTCGCATCATGAAAAATATGACGCAAAGAGAACTTGCGTTTCATCTTCGCGTCAGCGTGCAGGCGGTTTCAAAATGGGAACGTGGCTATGCCTATCCCGACTTGACGTTGCTTTTACCCATCGCAGAGTTGTTTTCCGTTACGCTAGACGAACTTTTCGGGCGTGAGGAATGCGAATAAAGCGGCGCGTTGCGCTATTCGGTCGCAATCTTTGGATTGCGATTTCATGCAAATTCATACGAAAGAAAGCACCTGCTCACGGGTGCTTTTCCGCTTTTTTTTGGGAAAAGAAAAGCTTGGCAAAAGAAACCGGTTGTTGCTTCTCTTGCTTTTTGTTTGCAGAAAATTTTGATATTTTAATTGGGAAGAGAAAAGTTTGGCAAAAGAAACCGGTTCTTGCTTCTCCAATTTTTATTTGCAGAATCTACATATGGGATCCAAGGGGTAATGCCCCTTGGCAGGGTTTGGGACGGCGTCCCAAAAAGAAAAATTTTGTAACGAAATCGTTTTTTATAGGTCTAATAGATGAGAGAGGAGGGAAAGCGTGAAAAATATGGAAGAATTTTATCGGGAAAATGCTGATACGGTGTATCGCTTTCTGCTTTTTCTCGGTGGCGATGCGGCACTTTCGGAGGAGTTGACAGCAGAAACGCTTTTTCGTGGTGTGAAAAAGATAGATTCCTTTCGTGAAGAATGTTTGGTTTCCACATGGCTTTGCGCCATCGCCAGAAATTTATATTACGATGAACAAAAACGGCGCGGACGTACTTTACCGCTTGATGAAGCGATAGGAAAGAATGATGCGGAGGAAAATGTGGAAAGTACTGCGATTGACAAAGTTGATGCGGAAAAAATACGCGCGATTTTAGAAACACTTTCCGAGCCATATGCAGCGGTATTTTCTTTTCATGTTCTCGGAGAAATTCCGCTTTGTGAAATTGCTGCGCTTTACGGCAAATCGGAGAGTTGGGCAAGAGTAACGTATTTCCGTGCCAAAGTGATGATCAAAGAAAAGTTGGGAGGGATATCATGAAATATCCATGTGAATTGATACGTGATCTGATACCGTTGAAGTTGGACGGCATTTGTAGTGAAGCGTCAAAAGAAGTAGTGGAAGAACATCTTGCTGAATGTGAATCTTGTCGAAAATATGTTAGTTTAGGTGAAAAAGAAAGCCCTGTTTTTTCTGAAACCAGAGAAAGGGCCTCTTATGGAAAGCGTATGCTTCGCAATGTGAAAAGCCTATATTTTGTTCTGGGGGGCATCGGATTTTTGATGCTTGCAGGCTGGGTGATCTTTTTGCTCATTGCTATCATGAATCCTCAACTGGG
>JBGVIG010000177.1:0-2918 GCA_045122995.1 Eubacteriales bacterium
GTATATGTCGTCGTTTTCGACCACCCAAGCTTTTCTGCGCAAAGACGGGAAAGCTCACGGCTCGTGATCGGCTCGTGCTCCCACAAGATCAAACAAAAACGGTATTCACTCTCAAAAATTTTCGGTGTTGGCATCTTGCCACCTCCATTCTAATGCGTTAGCACAATTATATTCTAACGCATTAGAATGATTTTGTCAAGAGAAAAAATAAAAACCAAAGGAAAATTCCTTTGGTTTCATCTTTTATATACAAGAGATCGTAAAACGAAAACGGCTGGACTGCACCGAAACGCCTTGCAATTCGGTGTTGTAATCCAGAAGAAGAACACCGCCTTTTTCAAAAGTGACCTTATTCGACACAGATTTCGCAGCAACGGTCATTTCAAAACTGGCAAAACCAACGTCATAAGTGCCTTTATAACGTCCTTTTTCAGAAAAAGTCATGACGGTGGAAGCAGAGCCTTCGCGCACGAGCGTTACGACACCCGGCTCGTCGGCAGCAAAGGAAAGCACGTTTTGCACGTAGCCGTCCTCGCCCATTAGTTCCTCATAAGCAACCTCAACACGTCCGTCTTCGATCGACATTACGCCTTCACTGGTGATGCGGATATTATCCTTATCCACATCATCGCCTTCGCCACGCATCACAATGGCAAAAATTTTGATTTTTACTTTCTTTTCTTCCCTCATAACAAAAACGCACCGCATGGACGGCATTTCCGCCCATGCGGCATAGATCCTTATTTATTTGATTTCAATGAGGCTTTCGCACCACATTTCGGGCGCTTCGTAGCCAAGGAGGTTCACGGTAGTAGCTGCTACGTTTGCAAGGCCAAAGTTTTCGCCATTCTTTACGGTGTAAGCATCTTTGCAGTTGTTGTCATAAATGATGCAAGGAACAGGGTTCAAGGTGTGGCTGGTCTTCGCTTTGGGAGAACCGTCCGCATTGGTCTTCACGTTGCCCTTCTTATCGGTTTCGTACATTTCGTCTGCGTTACCGTGGTCAGCGGTGATGATCGCAACGCCGCCTGCTGCATCAATTGCTTTGAGCACGCGCGCGAGCTGAACGTCAAGGGCTTCCACAGAAATTACGGTCGCAGCATAGTTGCCGGTGTGGCCAACCATGTCACCGTTCGGGAAGTTTGCACGAATGAACTGATATTTGCCGGATTCGATCGCTTCGATGATCTGGTCTGCAATGTAAGCGCACTGCATCCACGGTCTCTGTTCGAAAGGAACGATATCGGAAGGAATTTCGCTGTAGGTTTCGGTTTCTTCGTCGAATTTACCGCTCTTGTTGCCGTTCCAGAAATAAGTAACGTGACCATATTTCTGTGTTTCGGAAACTGCGTACTGTGTAACACCGGTATCCGCGAGATATTCACCCATGGTGTTGGTGATCGCAGGAGGAGCTACAAGGTAGCGAGAAGGAATATGAAGGTCACCATCATATTCAAGCATACCTGCGTAAATCACAGCAGGCACGCGAACGCGGTCGAATTTATCAAAGTCTGCGCCTGCTTCGAAGGTCTTGGAGATCTCGATCGCACGGTCGCCGCGGAAGTTGAAGAACACAACGCTGTCACCATCGTTGATGGTACCAACGGGAGTGCCGTTTTCAGCAATAACAAATGCGGGAAGATCCTGGTCGATGACACCGGTTTCCGCACGATAGGTTTCAATCGCTTCTTTTGCGGAAGCGAACTGTCTGCCTTCACCGAGAACGTGTGTGTGCCAACCGTTTTCAACCATCTTCCAGTTTGCTTCATAGCGGTCCATGGTGATGTTCATTCTGCCGCCGCCGCTTGCGATCTTCGCATCGAAGGAAGCATCATTCAAAGAAGCAAGGAACGCTTCAAAGGGTTCTACATAATCGAGTGCAGAGGTTTCACCAACGTCACGGCCGTCAAGAAGAATGTGAATACGAACGGTCTTCACGCCGTCTTTCTTTGCTCTTTCCACCATTGCTTTGAGGTGATTGATGTGAGAGTGAACGTTACCGTCGGAGAAAAGACCGATAAAGTGAAGAACGGTAGCGTTTTCAGCAGCGTTGTTTGCGAGTGCTTTCCATGTTTCACCGTCAAACATTCTGCCGGTTTCAATGGATTCGCTGACGAGCTTTGCGCCCTGCGCGAAAACCTGGCCGGAGCCAAGTGCGTTGTGACCTACTTCGGAGTTACCCATATCGTCATCGGACATAAGACCGACAGCGGTACCGTGTGCGCGGAGCTTTGTCCATGCATACTTCGACATGAGCATATCGAGTGTGGGAGTATATGCGTTTTTAACTGCGTTGCCGGCACCTGCAGGAGCAATACCGATACCGTCCATAACGATGGTAACAACGGGGCCCTTAACGCCGACAGCTTTTTCAAGTTTCACAAGTTTTGCCATAGTGAGTGTTTCCTTTCTTTTATTAAGAAAATAATTACATTCCATACTATAAATTATATCGCATTTTCACCACCGTGTCAACTGCTTTTGATATATTTTGCAAGCGTCAAGTAAGCCAAAGCTCCCACCGAAAAGCATCTTGACTCCTCTCCAAAATGTGATATAATAAAAATATCATATATAGAAGGAGGAAAAATGATGCAATACACATGGCTTGCTCTTTTCATCGTCATTTTTCTCATCATTCTTCCGCAAGCGCGCCGCAGAAAAAGCAGACGCAAAATTTTGCATCAAAAAGAAAGGAAAAATCTCATGAATGAACTTATCGAATCCATGATTGGCAAACGTGTTGAAATTTCAGGCGATCTTTATATCGGCGGTGTCGGCAAGATCCTTTCCGCCAAAGACGGTTGGCTCGAATTTGAATCGGATAGCGGTCAGAAAACTCTCATCAATACACTTTATATTTCTAAAATTCGTGAAATGCCGGAAAAGAAGAAAAAATAAAAGCGGACTCCCTTTAT
>JBGVIG010000178.1:0-5902 GCA_045122995.1 Eubacteriales bacterium
TTGGCGATGTCGAGATACGTTGTGGGTTCATCGAGAAGGATGTGGTCGGTGGACTGCGCAAGCGCCATAGCGATGTAAACATTTTGCCGCATACCGCCGGAAAGCGTGAAAAGATCTTCTTCCGCAAGATGCGCGATCCCCATGCTTATCATGGCTTCTTTTGCGATGCTTTTGTCTTTTTCGGAATAGACGTGCGGATACGTTTTGTGTGCAAATCTGCCGTGAAGCACCATCTGCTCCACGGTCATGGTGGGCGTGCTTTTTCCTTGAGAGAGATAAGCCAGGCGGCGAGCACTTTCTTGAGGCTTCATTTTGGAAAGATCGTGTCCGTCTGCTTTCACAGTGCCGGATAATGTCGGCAGGATCTGTGCCACTGTTTTGATCAGCGTCGTTTTTCCGCATCCGTTTGGTCCGACGATCGCCGTGAAGGTGCCGCTTGGAAAAATGACGTTAATATCATGCAAAATTTCTTTTTTACCATATCCTGCGCAGAGGTTTTGCAGTTCAATCATGCTCATATCCTCCTTTGCCTTTGATTAAAAGAATGAGGAAAAACGGCGCGCCAACAAACGCCATAATGATGCCGACAGGCACTTCATACGGAGAAAACGCTGTGCGTGCAATGAGGTCACAAAGGGAAACGAAGCCACCGCCCAAGAGTGCGGATAGAGGCAAAAGATGTTTGGCGGATTTTGCGCCGAGCTTTCGCACCGTGTGCGGAATGATGAGGCCGACAAAAGAGAGCAGTCCTGCAAGACTGACGGCACAGCCTGCGAGCAAGGCTACGAGCAGGAGGAAAACGGTGCGCATCTTTTTTGCATCAAGACCGAGTCCGCGTGCGGTTTCCTCGCCGAGACTCATGACGTCCAGCGCATTGCAGAGCGTGAAAAGCACGGCAAGTGAGAGTAGAATCAAAATGCCGGCTGGAATCAGACGCGCGTACGTTACTGCTGAAAAATCGCCGACCTTAAAATCGTTGCTCATCACACCGACTTCGGGATTTATGGTGACGATGGCGGAAGAGATTGCGTTCAAAAAGCTGTTGAGTGCTACACCTGCAAGGATCACCGTGCCTCTTGATGCACCCCATTTTTTCGCGCCGAATGTTAAAAGCATAACTGCGGCAAACGCACCGAGAAAAGAGAAGAGCGCAATGGGAAGTCCGCCGAGCATGCCAAGCGCGGTGCATACTGTGACGGCAAGTCCTGCGCCGGAATTGATACCGATGATGCTGGGGGAAGCCAAGCGATTGGCAAGCACGCCTTGGATCACAGCACCTGCAACGGCAAGTGCCGCTCCTACCAGAAGACAGGCAAGCGTACGTGGCAGACGACTGTAAATTAAAATCGTTTTATTTGCGAAAAGCTCGGAAAGCGAAAGAGAAACACTGCCGAACATCAAACCGAGAAGCGCCGCCGCGACGCAAAAAACGATCGCGACGGCGAAAAGAACGGGAATTTTATTTTGTTTTTTGCAAAATTTCTGTGAGTATTTCATAAGCCTCTGCGAAGCGGGCGTTGGGTTTCAAATTAAAAAGCCGCTTGTCCATATAATGCAAATTGCCGTTTTTCACGGCAGAAAGTTCTTGCCATGCGGGATTTTCCGACATCATTTTGGAAACGCCTGCCTTAACGGCTTCTGCGTCATCACCTACCTGCACGATGAGAATGTGCTGGGGATCCTGCGTCAGAATGCTTTCAATGCTGAGTGTTTCGAGCAGATTTTTATCGTTGTCAGCGATGTTAAGGCAACCAAGATCTGCCAGCATCTCTCCAAGCACACTGCCGTGACTGTTTTTCGCGCGGATATATCCTGCGGAAGCACGCAAGAAAAGCACGGTCGGTTTGTTTTTACCCATAGCATCAGCAAATGCGGATTTGGTCGCTTCGATCTTTTCGGCAAGTGCCGTGCCGTTTTTTTCATAAAGATCTTTTCTGCCCGTAATGTCCGTGCAGATATTCAGCATGGAAAGATATTCTTCAAAGCTTGATACGTCAAAATATGCAACGGTGATGCCTGCATTTTCCAAAATATCTTTCCATTCTACGTTTTTCGCTGTAGCGGCACTTGCGATGACAAAATCGGGATTTGAAGCGAGGAGAACCTCCAAGCTTGGATTTTTTGTGCCGCCGAGGTTTTTGGTATCTTTGGAGAGCGGTAACATAAAATCGTCCCAAGCGTCATCTGCCGTGGCACAGACGTCGCCGCCGGCAAGAAGCCAAATGTCCGCAAAGCTGCCGATGAGTGTGGCAACACGTTCGGGATTTTTTTCCACTGTCACCTCTCTGCCGAGCGCATCGGTAAAGGTGATGGTTTCCGTCATTTTATCATCTTTGGGAAGCGTGCCGCAAGCACAAAGAAAAATGATGCTACAGAATAGAAAAAGGGAAAAATATCTTTTTAACATACACTCTCAAGCAATTTTGCTTCCACATAATCAAAGCCGAGGCGCGCGATGGTGTCAGCAAAGCGCTCACCTTTGATACCTTCATCACGGAAGAGAATGAGTGCGCGCTCTACTGTGGCAAGCACTTCTTCTTCGGAAGTGAAAATGTGCGAGAGTGGTCTGCCCATTGCGCTCTTTTTGCCCCATCTGCCGCCGATGCAGATTTTATAGCCCACGGTGCATTCGTCAAATACACCGAAAGGACATTTTTTGAAGCATCTGCCGCACCGGTTGCAAATTGCAGGATCTTTAAAGACCTTGCCGTCTTTAACGCTCGAAGCTTTCATCGGACAGTTCATTTCGATGAAACATTTCTTACATCCGCGACATTTTTCGAGATTCGGCATGATCATGCGCTGACCGATGATGCCAACGTCATTGAGGTCGGGCTTCACGCAGTTATTGGGGCAACCGCCGACGGCGATTTTGAATTTATGGGGAAGTATGGTTTCTCGATGACCGAGATAGAATTTTTTATGGATCTTTTCCGAAAGACCGTACGTATCAATCAGACCGAATACACAAGTCGTACCTTTGCAGGAAACGATGGGTCGCACTTTTGTGCCTGTGCCACCGGTTTGCAGATCGTGTGCTTGCAAAAATTCGATCAATGCAGGGATCTTATCATAAGGGACGCCTTGGATCTCAATGGTAAGGCGCGTTGTCATCGCTACTTCAGCAGAACCAAATTTTTCAGCCGCTTCTGCGATGATCTTTTGTTTTGTTGCTGTGATTTTGCCGTTTCCTGTGATGACACGGACGTTGAATATATCTTCATAGCGTTTGTCACGCAGACAGCCAAGCGCTTTGACCGCTTTGATCTGATCGGACGTCAAGGCACCGTTTTTTTCGGTAAGACCGAGCTTTTCAAACATTTCTTTTGTGTTTTCCATAAAGAAGCCTCCAGAGTTCAAGAGATTATTTTTATTATATCATCAATTCATGAGAATTGCAATCAAACGGCGATATTAATTTCAGATTCCTTGATGAAAAGGATATCTGCATGTATGAATAAAAGCCATCACAATTTGTGATGACTTTTATTTTTTGATGTGATTACTGATCTTCACCGAAATCGGCAATGTAAGCTTCCATGAGCTTTTCGGGCCAATCGGAAACAGGTTCGAGTTTACCTGTGAAGAAACGAAGTGTCTTGGGTTCATGAACGAAACGAAGACCGCCGATGAGATGACGGTGATCGTAGAGCCATTTCACACGGTCGATAACGTATTCTGTCTGAGAAAGTGTGAATACGCGGCGCGGGAATGCCAAACGAACCATTTCAACGGAAGCGATGTGTTCAGTGCCGTCGGGATTGCGTTCTTCGGAAAGCGTACCGCGTTCCATACCGCGGATACCACCGCAAAGATAAAGTGCGGCAACGAGAGAGCCTGCGGGATATTCATGAGAAGGAATGTGAGAAACGACCTGTCTTGCGTCGATGTGTGCGCCAAGACCGCCGCCGGGGGTGATCATCGGAACGCCAAGGCTATCGAGCTCACGAACGCAGTGCGCAATGAACTGCGGTCCCTGAGAGATGATGTCGATATCCATGGTTTCTTCAAAACCAACGATCATCGCTTCCATTTCTTTGACGGACATACCGCCGTATGTAAGGAAGCCTTCAAACATGGTGATGTAATCTTCCATTTCGTGGAAAAGATTTTCTTCACGAACGAGAATGCCGCCGCCTCTGCCGAAACCGAATTTTCTGCCGGAGAAATAGATCACGTCGAAAAGATCAGCGATCATTTTCGTGATCTCAGCAACAGATCTGTTTTTCATGGATTCTTCGCGTGTTTTGATGAAATAAAGGTTGTCCTGGAGTAAAGAAGCATCGAGAACGGTGAGGATACCGTTTTCTTTTGCGATCGCGGTTGCTTCCTTCATGTTTTCATAGGAGATAGGCTGACCGCCGATCAGGTTGGTGCCTGCTTCCAGACGCAAATATGCGATATTGTCAGCACCTTCTTTTTCGATGCAAGCGCGTACTTTGTTAAGGTCAATGTTGCCCTTGAAGGGAAGATCGCTCTTAGGGACCAAACCTTCGTCACAAACGAGCTCTTCTACGTGGCCGCCAAGGCGTGTGATGTGCGCTTTAGAGGTGGTGAAGTGATAGTTCATGATGACGCAATTGCCGGGTTTTACGAGATGCTGGGAAAGGATATGTTCACAAGCGCGGCCCTGGTGGGTGGGGAGCAGATAGCTGATGCCGAAGATCTCTTCGAGCTTTTTCTGCATGCGATAGAAGGTTTCACTTCCTGCGTAAGCGTCGTCTGCGCGGAGCATTGCGGACTGCATATTGTCACTCATGGCATTGACACCGGAGTCGGTAAGCATATCCATGAAGATATCGCTATTGTGAAGAAGAAAGGTATTGAAACCTGCGTCGCGCATTTTTGCAAGGCGCTGCTTTGCGGGCAGGAGATTGAGCTTTTGTACGATTTTTACCTTGTGCATTTCCATGGGCACAGGGGCTCTATTATAAAACTTAATTTCAGGCATTTTTTCCTCCATTGGGATTGCATTTTTTATATCTATAGTATATAATAAAATTATCCATCGGTCAAATGGAATTTTTGAATGGGTAGCATCGAAAAGTTCGATGGTTTGGAGAAAATATGGAAATACGAAATCTGATCACGTTTGTGCAAGTGGCTGAACTGAATAGTTTTACAAAAGCCGCAAAAGCACTGGATTATTCGCAATCGACCGTTTCTTTTCAGATTAAACAACTGGAAAATGAAATGGATTGCTTGCTTTTTGAACGCATCAATCATACGATCACCTTAACGGAAAAGGGCAAGGAGCTTTTGGAATTCGCAAAGCAGATTCGGTATCTTACCGATGAATTTAACCAAAAGCGAACCGTGCCGCATGCGCTTAGTGGTTTTTTGCGCGTTGTGATGCCGGACTCTGTTTGTGAAGACATGGTGACCAGCAATTATGTGGATTTTTATCGTCGTTATCCGGGAATTTCCTTGAAATTTATAACGGCAGATACGGACACGATGTTCCATATGCTCGATCACAACGAGGCGGATCTGATGCTGACGCTGGATACACACGTTTATCACAGTGATTACGTCATCACGCAAGAGGCACCGATCAAAATGCATTTTGTGACCGGTGCAAACTCTCCTTACGCAAAAATGGGGGTGCTTCGTCTTTGTGACGTTGCGAAATTTCCTTTCATTTTGACGGAGAAAAATATCGGTTACCGCCGTATTTTAGATGAAGCTTTTGCCAAAGAATCGCTGGAGATTCTTCCGATTTTGGAGATTGGCCGAACGGATATCATCACGACGATATTGGAAAGTGGTATTGGCGTTTCCTTTTTACCGGAGCTTGTCACCAAAAAGAAGGTGGAGGAAGGCAAGCTTGTGTATCTGAACGTTTCCGACATGAATGCGGACGTCTGGAAACAGCTTATCTATCACAAAAATAAATGGATGT
>JBGVIG010000179.1:0-5262 GCA_045122995.1 Eubacteriales bacterium
CCGAAGAATCGGTATAATTTTTTAAGTTCAAACCATTCATTCCTTTCTTTTTTGGATTCCCCGCCCGCGGAAAAGTCGACTTTCCTGCCCCGTGCCGATCTGGCAAAACGAGGCAAAATAGCGGAGCGCATCGGGCGCATGGGTGATTTCGTGGGGTTCCGTTGCCGCGTCCCCTGCACGGTCTTCATCGTAAAGCAAGAGAGGCAAACACCGTAAAATGTTCTTGCATTTGGGGAAAAATCGCATCAGCGGTACCCCATCACGTTCCGCCAGCCATTCTTTCAAAGCCAGCCAACCGTCAATGCGACTTGGGGAAAGCTTGGTAAAATATACCCCGCCTTCCGCGAAAAGCTCTGCCGCCGATCTGCCCGAATCTTTTCCTCGGCTCCAAAGGTCGGCAGGTGCGATAACGGTCATGCCGTCACAAAGCTTTTCCACGATCTTTGCCGCTGCACGGCTGACGATCAAATTGCTTTCATAGATCTCATCATAAACGTAAGCACGACCATCTGCCGTCACGGCGATAAAAAGCGCCGCCAGCATGTCAAGACCGTAGTCAACCGCACAGTAATAAGCCGTATTTTTCGGGAAAACAAAAGGGGTGATCACATGACGTTTCTCATCAAATTCCGAGAAAAACTGCCCTGCAAACATATCCCATTTCCCGTCCAGCCAAGCCGCTCGCAAAGCAGGCGGCAAGTTTTGAAGCTGAGATACGTAGTCGGGATCCGCCTCCATCAGCGCTTCGTTGTCATAAACGGAAGCAGGAATAAAGCGGTAATCATTGGGATTTTCCCCTTCGGTAAAAGCACGGTCAATAAAAAGCCGTTTCACCCAGCCATGTCCCACTCCGCCGGGATTGCAAGTGAGATACATTCGCTTGGGGAAACTGTTGGCACCACGCACCGTGGCAGACATCACCCGAAAAGTATATTCATCAAATTGCGTTGCCTCATCAAAAGCCACCACGTCAAATTCACCGCCTTGATAGCGCAGCAAATCGCCATGATCGGCAAGATAACCAAAAAGCAAGACAGAACCGCAAGAAAAAGAAAAGCATTTTTCTCTCTCGTGATAAACTGCCACGTCAGGATAGGCGTAAAGAAGCTCCTTCATCGGACGAATGTGATTCTCCTGCAATTCAGGATAGCTCCGCCTGATCAAAAGCACGCGGATTCCCGGGTAATGTAGACACAGAAGCAAAAGCTTGTAGCGAAGCGCAAAGCTTTTACCGCCGCCCCTCGCACCGCCGTAAGCGGTGTATTTCGCTTCGGAAAGAAAAAATTCCCTTTGCTTCTCCGAAAGCGAAAAATCGAGGATCCGCGTAAGATCGTCATTTGGCAAGCGCTTTCACCTCCTCGGAAAGAAGCACCTCCACCTTTTCCGCTGTCAAAACGGGCTTTTCACCCCAGCCGAAGTTTTCTTTCAGCATCGCCAGTGCCAGCGTGCCGTTGATCTCCCCTGCCATGCTGTTTTCTTCGATGTAAGCTTCGATCTTGAGAAGCGCCATCTCCACAGCGTCGGAAAAATCGCGGTCATCTTTGAGTTTTGCAAAACGCTTTTTCGTAATGTTCAGCGCAAGGCATAAACCGGAAAGCGAGTAAGGACGATTTTCATTGTCACAAGCGGTAAAATAATCGGTCGCTCTTCTGGCAAAGGCCGTTGGCGTGATGTTGTTTTTACGCATCAAAATTCGCAGTCAAAGCGTTCGGGTTCTTCCGCTTTTTCCACAAACTCAAACATATGTTCCTCTATATATTCCGAGAAACAATCCCGATGGATCCGCTCGTCATTCGCCTTCACAATCAAAGCGTCATTCGCTGTTTCGATGGCAAAGCCACAGTGATCACAGTAAGCAAAAACCTCACGTTTTTCCATGATGACACCATGAGTCCTTGTGTTGTTTTTATTGTTGTTCGTTTAGACCGCCCTCCTTTCATTTGTCGTTTGGTTTCTTGTGAGCTCATTATATCAAAAGAACATTTGTTTGTCAATGAATCAAGGGATTTTGTGTTCATTTTTGCGCATACTTTCATATTTTTTCATGGAATATCAAAAAAACCGGCACCGCTTTCGCAGTACCGGTTTTTGTGTCTTATTTCATTTCTTCCGGCTTCTTCGGATTGACGTAAGCCGTGTAGTTCGTATAGTAAACGACCTTTCCGGGTGCAGAACCCGACGGTTTCTTCACGTTTCTGACCTCAGTGTAATCCACAGCCACATTGCTTCCCTCGCGCAGTCCCGAGTAGTAAGCTGCCGCCTCTGCCACTTCTGTAAAATCTCTTGCATCGGGATCTTCTCCGATCTCACAGACCATGATCGCATGCGAACCGTGTCCACCCTTCACATGGAACCACCAGTCGCTCTTTTTGGCAAGTTTTGTTGTGATAAAATCGTTCTGCATATTGTTGCGTCCGACGTAAAATTCTCTGCCAAGCGAAGTTTTGTAAGCACGGATCGCACGATCAGTCTTATCTTTCTGCTTTGCTGCGGCACCGTTTTTGGAAACGTAACCAGAAAGCACAAGCTCCATGCGAATACCGAGCACATCTTCCTCGCTTTCCACACGCACCATAGCTTCTTCCACCGATTCGAGGTAAGAAAGCTCCTCTTTCGCCTTTGCGATCTGCTCCGTAAGAATGGATTTTGCAGTTTTCAGCTTCGTATATTTTTTATAGTAGCGCGCCGCATTCTGCGAAGGTGTCAGCTTGCTGTCAAGCGGGATCTTCACCATCTCGAGATTTTCGCTGTAATAGTTCGTCACCTCGCAAAAAGCCGCCTTTTTGGTCAGCATATAAATAGAAGCTGTGATAAGATCCCCCCAAAGCTTGAAGGTTTCCATCTCCTCACATTCACGAAGCTCATTTTCAAGCTGCGGAATCTTGCGCATCAGCTTATTTCGTGCCGATGACACAACCGTTTCAATATCATGACAACGGGAACGCATGACGGCGGCACGTTCTCTCGCACCGTAAAAAGCATCGAAAAGTGCAGAAAAGCTTTCAAATTCCGTTTTTATCGCCGCCTCACCATATTGCTCCACATCAAAAAAGCAATATTCAAACGGCACTTCATTCTCATGGGAAAGCATCAGCGGCTTGAATTTTCCACTTAAAATATCATCGCGAAAAGCTCGAAGCGCATACCAGATCGCATCGGTTCTTTCGATCTCCCCGATCGGTCTGCCGAGATTTCCGCTTTTGTAAGCGATCTCTCTTGCGGCAAGCGGTGAAAGACCAAGATAGGTATCCAAAATAAATTTTTCTGCGTTTCTTTCCTTTGGGTAAGAATCGATCAGCATCTCAAAATGCTCTGCCGTTTCTGTCAAAGGATTCGTTTTTTCCTGCGCGGGTGGAAGCTCATAAGCAAAACCGGCAAGCACCTGTCGCTTGGAGCTCGTCGTAATATCCACGCTTTTCAAAGCACCAAGCACTCGTTTTTTACCCTCTTTTTCCTCAGCAAAAATGATGTTGCTGTATTTACCCATGATCTCCGTTTCGAGAAATTTCTTGCAAGCAAAGCCCATTTCATCAAAAGCGGCAAGCTCCATCTCCAATACACGTTCAAAGCCATGCATGCGCACCGCTGAGATCGTAGCCCCCGTCAAATGCTTGCGAAGCTGCATACAAAACATCGGCGGTGTCTTAGGGTTTTCTTTCGTTATCGCTGTTTCGCAAACGCGCGCCGCCGAAGCAGAAGCGGAAAGCAAAATTTTTCTGCTACCACCGCGTCCGCGGCAAAGGAGCAAGATCTCATCTGCCGACGGCTGATATATTTTTTCGATCTTGGCACCGACGATATTTTCCGAAAGTTCACGGCATACCGCCGCTGTCATACCGGCATCAAAAGCCATCTCGTTTCACCTCTTTTCAAAATTTTCCATGATGCGCACCGTTCTTCTCACGCGGTCAATGACGGCAGGATATTCAGATAAAAATCCAAATCTCACGACCTCACACGCAGGGCGAAATGCCGCAGGGATCTCCGCCAGCACGCGCATCTTTTCATCGTTGTCCACCGTTTTTGTGAGAAGAAACGGTGGAAGCCTTCTGGTTTCACCGAGCATAAAATCCAAAGCCAAACGCTCACGGATCTCATCTGTCGGAAGATTTCTTCCTTGCTCATTCAAAAGTAAAACATATTCCCAAATCAAGCGAAACGCTTCTGCTTGCGGAAGTCTTGAGATCTCATGACAAGCAAAACGCTCTCTTGCAAAATCGCAAAGACCTTCAAAAAATGTAAAAGCCGATCCCGTGATCAAAGGCAAAAACGGGAATGTATTCGTAAACTTGCCACTGTTTGAAAAACGGTCATTCACCTCATCAATCGCTTTTAAGCGCATGATCTCATCAAAGGAAAGGTCCGCCGTTTTCAATACCGTATAGGGTGGCTCGGGAGAATAGCAAATACCATAATTTTCAGCATCACGGCGCATCGCAGAGCCGTGAAGCAATTTCAAAAAGCCAAGCTGAAGAACATCACAAATGCCATAAACATCGTCAAAAGAATGGCGAAAGGATTCATAGCCTTCATAAGGAAGTCCTGCGATCAGATCCGCATGTAAGTGCAGATTCCCTTTTTCATGCAATTTTTTCAGTGCAGAAAGCGTCTTTTCCGTGTCCAAAGAACGTGCCACCGCCCGTATCGTATCGGCATTCGTACTCTGCACGCCGATCTCCAAGCGGAATTTCCCTTTCGGCGCATGTTTCAGAATTTCAAAAGATTCCTCATCAAGAAGTGCCGCAGAAACCTCAAAATGATATTCTTTCGTGTAAGCTTTGCCCGAAAGCGCACGCCAGAGCGTTTTCGCGCGTTCTCGATCAAAATTAAACGTGCGATCCACAAGCTTTACCGTGCGAATATCTGAAAATTGTTCAAATAAAAGCAGATCAGCAAGCGTCTTTTCCGCTGTCTTGGCACGAATCCCCTCTGCGCGAGAAGAAAGACAATATGCACAGGAAAAAGGACACCCTCTCACCGATTCATAATATACAAGCCCGTGCGGTTCATCACCGATCTCATCATAATAGATTCCGCTCTCACGAAAATCGGCAAAAGGCATCGCCATGATCAGCTTCGGAATCTCCGCCCCCATCATCAGCTTTCGGCAAAAAAGAGGAAAAGCGTCCTCTCCCTCACCGGCAATGATGTGATCCACGAAAGGATTTTCATCAAAAAATCCTTCGTCAGCAAAGGAAACTTCTGGTCCGCCGAAAACGATCTTCACCTTTGGCAAAAGCCGGCGAAGCTCCGCGGCAAAGG
>JBGVIG010000180.1:0-1584 GCA_045122995.1 Eubacteriales bacterium
TTGAGTACACGGTAGCTGCTCTTGGTAACGAGCGTTCTGCCGTCTTCACCAACGCCGCCGACAGCTTCAGTGATCCACATGGGGTCGCCGCCGAAAAGCTCATTGTATTCGGGAGTTCTGAGGTGGCGTGCCATACGGAGCTTCATAACGAAATCGTCCATAAGTTCCTGTGCGCCTTCTTCTGTGAGTGTGCCGTTTGCAATATCGCGTTCGAAATAAATATCAAAGAACGTGCTGACACGGCCAAGCGACATCGCTGCACCGTTCTGTTCTTTGATCGCACCGAGATATGCGAAATATGTCCACTGAATCGCTTCTCTTGCGTTTTTTGCGGGCTGGCTGATGTCATAGCCGTACATTGCAGCCATTTCTTTCATATAACCCAGAAATGCGATCTGCTGGAAAAGTTCTTCAGAAAGACGAACTTCTTCCGTATTAAAATCATTAAGAGCAAGTGCTTTTTTATCTTTTTTCTTTTCTTCGATGAGTTTATCCACGCCGTAAAGAGCAACGCGGCGATAGTCACCGATAATTCTGCCTCTGCCATAAGCATCGGGAAGACCTGTGATGACGTGGCATTTACGAGCCGCGCGCATCTCGTCTGTATAAGCGCGGAAAACGCCGTCATTGTGTGTCGTACGGTAACGGAATTCATTCTTTACTTTATCGGTAAGCTGATAGCCGTAAGCTTCGCAAGCCTGTGTTGCCATTCTCATGCCGCCAAAAGGATTTACACCGCGCTTGAGAGGACGGTTGGTCTGCACACCAACGATCAATTCGTTTTCCTTATCAAGGTAACCGGGGGCGTAAGCGGTCAAAGAGGAAGCCTCCGTGGTGTCAATATCCAAAACACCGCCAAACTGTCTTTCCACAGCAAAAAGCCCCTGCAATTTCTTCATCAATTTCTCTGTGCGAGGTGTCGCTTTCGCAAGAAAATCTGCGTTTCCGGTATATTCTTTGTAGTTTTGCTGAATGAAGTCGCGCACGTTGATCTCATTTTGCCATGCGCCACCTTTAAAACCGTTCCAATTGATGTGTTCCATAGTATTTTCCTCCTTTAAATCATGAATTGCCGCGGCATTGTTTTTGCAGGAAATTTTTTCCATCACACAAAAACAAAAAAGGACAATTCAACTTTCAAAAAATTGAATTGCCCAGACGGTCGGCATATATATTTCTACACTCCCCCGCGGTGGTCCGCGCAATCCGTCAGTTATGTAGATTACATTATCATTATACAATAAAAATCTTTTTTTGTCAAGTCATAATAAAAAATCGAAAATCGCACCGTCTTGACGACAGTTCTTAAAACGATGCGCTATCTTCTTGGAACAATAAACGCTCAAGCGCGTACCCAACGCCGCCTTCTTCACAAGTCAGCGTGACAAAATCCGCCACCGCTTTGATATCTTCCGTAGCATTTCCCATCGCCACGCCAATACCCGCAAATTTCACCATATCCAGATCATTGCCGCTGTCGCCCATGGCGATCGAACGTTCTATTCCGACACCGTAATAATCACAAACAGTCTGAATCGCGGTTGCTTTGTTACAAACACCCGTCGGGACTTCCACATAACCCGA
>JBGVIG010000181.1:0-1980 GCA_045122995.1 Eubacteriales bacterium
CCGCATTTTGGATCATTGATTCTGGTAACAAGTTTTCCGTCCGAAAAAGTTCCTGCACCGCCGGCACCAAATTGAATATTGGATTCTGTATTTAATATTCCGTATTTCGAAAAACGTTCTACATCTTCCGTTCTTTTCTCCACAGAAGAACCTCGTTCTATAATGATCGGGCGATAGCCGTTTTCGGCTAGAAGCATGCCACAAAACATTCCGCACGGACCAAATCCAACGATGATCGGGCGACCAGAAAGTTCTTCGTTTCCAAAATGAATTTCCAAGGAATCCTCTGTCATAGGCACGATACCATCAAGAGCCAATGCTTTCGCATTGGCTCTTTCGGAAGTTTCCGCGATGACCGAATAGACAAAACAGATATGATCTTTTTTTCTTGCGTCAACAGAAGTTTTATAAATCTCCATCGAACCAAGGCTTTTCGAAGAAAAAAATTTTAAAAGACGTTGTTTCGCTTTGGCAAAAACTTCTTCTTTCGGAGAATCGATCGACAGTTTTATATTTTGAACAATATATTTTTCCATTTCTTCACTTCGCTAATTTTGATATCACGACATTAATATACTCTTGAGATTTATACGTAATTGAAAGATTGTTGATACTGGTTGGCAACCTATAGACAAGCGGGAGCGGAACGGTTATGGACTGCCCCGGAGCAACAGTGCTAAGATCCACAGTGGACAAATCCGCATAGACTTCCACAGACGTGTTTGTCAATTGACTGATTTTAGCAACACTACCTTGAACAGTAAAATTAACTTTCAAATTTTCGTGCTCCACATTATAACCCTTGGATTTCACCAAAGACTCTGATTTTACGCTTACCGATACGTTTTGATAATCATAAGTAGTCGTATCTGCAGTAACAGCGTAGACCCAAATTAAAATCGCACCAATCACGGAAAGAATGCGAATGATTCGATCTGTTCGGCGATTTCGTTTGGCTGTATATTCGTCTTCATCAGTATTTCTGATGTCAACAACACTTTCTTTTTTCATTTTTAACCATTCCTTCCCATCAAACGTTATTTCTGCTTGCCTTCTTCAACACCAAGCAACAACGCAAGCTCATTTTTCAATGTGTTATAATCGTAGTTACGACGAAGCTCGCCGTTCAGTGCTACAGATATCGTGCCGGTTTCTTCCGAAACGACAATAACAACGGCGTCACTATTTTCACTCATGCCGATCGCTGAGCGATGTCTTGTACCAAGATCCTTGATAATATCATCATTGGTGGAAATCGGCAAAAAACAACCTGCCGCATAAACACGGTTGTTACGGATCACGACCGCGCCGTCGTGCATCGGCGCTTTGTTGAAAAATATATTTTTCAACATGGATACACAGATATCTGCGTTAATGACCGTGCCTGTTTTTATGATGTCGCCAAGAGGGGTATTTCTTTCGATGATGATCAAAGCCCCCGTATATTCTTGAGAAAGCTCAGCGACAGCTTGACAAATATTCACGATCGCGTCTGTTTTGCCGTGTTCCCTATCCTTGGGAACAACAGTGTGCTTCAAGGTTTTGAAAGATGTTCCGCCAACCTTTTCCAAAGCAGAGCGCAATTCCGGTTGAAAAACGATGAGAAGGGCGATCAAACCAACTTGGACGATATTGGAGAGTAGGAAATCCATTGCACGCATATTCAAAACTTCGCTGATGATCAGCATAGCAATGATCAAGCAAACACCAATCGCGAGTTTGCTTGCGCGTCGGTCACGAATAAATTTAACAACAAAATAAATCACGATCGACATGAGCAAAATATCCAAAAGATCAATTGGCGTAAATTGCTCGATAAGATAATTTAGGGTGTTGATAAAGTTGTCCAAAATGAATTCCTCCGTCCGTAGTTTGTTATATATATTATACTATATATCTTCTTATAAATAAATAGTTTTTTCGTAAATTTTTTTAATATTTTTCAAAAAAATATTTAAGTTTCACCCATTCTGTGTTATA
>JBGVIG010000182.1:0-1680 GCA_045122995.1 Eubacteriales bacterium
TTTGTGTGATATAATGTGACCACCGAGCGAAAAGAGGCTCGCTCGGTATGTCGGACAGCGAAAGTTTTGGTTTCTTGTTTTTCTGCTGTCCGCGTCGGGATACCTTTAGAAAAGAAAGGGGTCGACCGATTGAAAGGAATTGGTTACGAGGGCTGTGAAAGTCTTTCGGAGCTTGACGGCGAACGTCTTACGAAAGTGGAGGAGCGTGCCAAGAGCAATACCCGAAGGCTGGACCGCCTGGAAAAGCTGATCGATGAGGTGCATACGCAAAATGAACACATGGCGCGCCTTGTCGCTGAGCTGGAATTTACAAACCGAGAGCTTGCCTCCCACGACAGACGGCTGCGTGAGATCGAAAATCAGCCGCGAAAAAATGTCAATATGTTGATCGGCGCATTGGTGACGGCGATCGTCACCGCCATCGTCGGCGGACTTGCGGCACTCTTGTTTTGAGAAAGGAGTGTTCGATATGACGGATTTTATCATCTGGGCAGTCATCGTCGGTGTGCTTGCGATCGTTACGGCGCTATGTTATCGCTTTGGCTGCTTGAATCAAGCAAAAGCGATCTTGCTTCACCTTGTGGTGGAAGCAGAGGAACGCTGGGGCGGTGGTACGGGAGCGATCAAATTTTCCGAAGTGGCAGAGCGTCTTTATGAAAAGCTGCCGAATGCGGCGAAAATCCTCCTCAGTGAAAAGACCATCGCAGCTCTTATAGAAAATGCGGTGGTGCAAATGAAAAACATACTGGCACAATAAACATGGAGAAGGCAACTTCTCACAAAAAGAAAAATACCCCGACAGAGGATATCACTCTCTGTCGGGGTGTTGTTTTTGCATCAGATCAGTTTTGAATATATTGCGTACCAACGTTCGCAATTGACGTAAAGCCTGCTTTGGAGAACGTTTTTTTGTCGCTGACACAATAAACATAGTTTCCGTTTCGCGCCAGAATATAGTAGTCATCGGGATATTCTTCGCAGTACAGCGCAAAAATCATGGAAGCATCTTCCGCGGACAATCCATAAACGATGTCGATGAATTTGTTTCCTTTTTGTGCGAAAATGCGGTCAATCGCAAGATCAGATCCTTCCATTGCGGTGAGCGCTGTCACGATATATCCGCTTTCCTCTAAATTTTCAATCAAAACCTCTCGTTTGGGGACGATTTTGTCCGGATCCGGAACGCCATTCGTGTTGATCGAAGAACCGCAACCAACCATGAAGAAGATCGCCACAAGGATAAGCATGCTGATAAGGATATTTTTTCGCATTGTATTCATCTCCTCGAAATTTTATTTGTCGTTCGGGACTCCCACATTTGTGATTCAAAAGAGATACGCCTTTGTATGTTTCGAGGGTAGTGCTTTTGAGTGATCACATTTTTGCTTCAAAAACCTCATGTTCACATTCGCCCTTGGTGCAGACGGAAAGGCGATAGCCGACGACGTTTTTGAATTCACGGAACTTGGCGTCTGTTTGCAAGATGCCGCCCTCATAAATGGAGCAAACGCCGCGGCGAAAATCACAGCGCAACGTGGAAAGACCGATGTTGAAGCCCTTGCCGCGCATTTTTACATAACTTTCACGCAGCGTCCAAAGGCGACAGAATGCTTCTTTGGGGTTAGGGGAAAGATACATGGCGCTGTATTCGGACGTGGAGAAAAATTTATTGGCAACGCC
>JBGVIG010000183.1:0-3261 GCA_045122995.1 Eubacteriales bacterium
GTATTGTTGCCATTGTTGTGGCAAAACAGCTTTTTGGTGGTATCGGTAAAAATTTTGCAAATCCTGCCATCGTGGCGCGCATCGTGCTTTTCCTTTCATTTTCGGGCGCGATGACCGATTTTGCAAGTGACGGCATCGTGGCTGTCACCGGTGCAACACCTCTTGCGGCAAAAGACGCACTTCCTTCTTATACGGAACTTTTCCTCGGTTTGCACGGCGGTGCAATGGGTGAGGTTTGCGTGGCGGCCCTTCTTGTCGGTGGTATTTATCTTCTTGTCCGCCGTGTGATCTCTTGGCACACGCCTGTTGCATTTATCGGTACGGTTTTCCTTTTTGCTTTGATCTTGAAGCTTTGCGGTGTGGAAATCGATCCGATCTATCATGTCCTTGCAGGCGGACTTATGCTTGGTGCTTTCTTTATGGCGACAGACTATGCCACAACACCGCAGAATCCGCTCGGTAAGTTGATTTTCGGTATTGGTTGCGGCGTGATCACAGTCATGATCCGCGTTTGGGGCAACTATCCTGAAGGTGTTTCCTTCGCAATCTTGCTTATGAATATTCTTACGCCTTATATCAATAAACTCACGAGAAAGAAAGTTTTCGGAGTAAAATCATGAGAACAGATTCATGGAAAGGAATAACTACGAAATGAAAAACAGTATGATAAAAAGTGTTGTTGTTTTGACAGTGATCTGTCTTGTGGTGTCCGCGGCGCTTGCTGTGACCAATCATTTCACGGGTCCGATCATTGAAAAAGCGGCGGCAGAAGCGGCAAGGGAAGCGCTTTTTGAGATCTTCCCGAATGCTGAAGATTTTGAAGTGCTGACGGGAAAAGAAGTGCCCGACAGCATAAAAGCCGTTTATCGCGAAACGAGCGGACAAGGTTATGTGATTGAGCTTTCCGCGGTCGGCTACGGCGGCGGTGCCAGCCCCATTTCGATGGTGGTGGGCATTGATAATGCGGGTATGATCGTAAAAACTGTGATCGTTTCCTGCAGCGGTGAAACTCCCGGTAAGGGTGACGTGATCGCAGGTGATGCTTTTCTTTCTCAGTTTGTTGGTAAGGACGAAAATCTTTCCGACGTGTCGGCAATTTCGGGTGCGACGATTTCTACAGCGGCAGTGATCGACGCGGTTCGCGATGCCTTTACGGCATATAAGGAGGCGGTAAAATGACAAAGCTTCAAAATTTACTTAAAGGTATCATTCGGGAAAATCCTGTTTTGGTACTGATCCTCGGTACTTGTCCCACACTTGCCGTTACCACTTCGGCAGGTAATGCGATCGGCATGGGCGTGGCAGCGACTGTTGTTCTGATTTGTTCCAATGCCGTAATTTCCGCGCTTCGCAATGTGATTCCCGATAAGGTACGTATTCCTTGCTATATTGTTTTGATCGCAGGCTTTGTAACAATCATTGAAATGCTGATGCATGCATTCACGCCGAGTCTTTATGAAGCGCTCGGCATCTATCTCTCGCTGATCGTTGTAAACTGCATTATTCTCGGCAGAGCAGAGATGTACGCAAGTAAAAACGGCGTTGTGGATTCGATCCTTGACGCTGTCGGCATGGGTATTGGTTTTACATTGGCGCTTTTCCTGATGGCTTCGATCCGTGAGGTTCTCGGTAGCGGCACTTGGTTTGGCATGGAGATCCCCGTTCTCAAAGAGAACCATATTTCCATTCTCACAATGGCACCGGGTGGCTTCTTTGTCTTTGGCTGTCTGATTGCGCTTGTCAATAAGGTTACCAAAGGAAAAGCCATCAAGAAAAAAGATTTTTCTTGTGCGACTTGTCCTTCTGCCGCTGTTTGCGGTAAAAAAGAATGTGAAAAGGAGGAAACGAAATGAAAGCTTTGCTTTTTATCATTTTGACCTCGATTTTCGTCAATAACTACGTTTTGCAGAAATTCCTTGGTATTTGTCCTTTTCTGGGTGTTTCCAAAAAACTTGGACAAGCCGTGGGCATGGGTATTTCCGTTACATTCGTCATGCTTCTTGCAACAGCAGTTACATGGCCGATCCAAAGATTTTTGCTGGAGAAAAACGGGCTTGGCTTTATGCAGACGATCGTTTTCATTCTCGTCATTGCGGCGCTCGTTCAGCTCGTGGAGATCATTTTGAAAAAATATATTCCGAGCTTGCACGCCTCTCTCGGCATCTATCTGCCGCTGATCACCACTAACTGCGCGGTGCTTGGTGTGACGATTCAAAATATCACGGACGGTTACAGCTTTTGGGAATCTATGGCAAGCTCTCTTGGCTGTGGTCTTGGTTTCCTTCTCGCGATGGTCATCTTTTCGGGTGTTCGCCAGAGAATCCTCGATGCGAATCCGCCGAAATGCTTTGAGGGACTTCCCATTACGCTGGTTTCGGCTTCCATCGTAGCGCTCGCTTTTTATGGCTTTGCGGGCGTGATCGAAAACATTTTTGCATAAGGAGGACGCTATGACAACGATACTTTATGCAATCCTTGTTTTGTCGGTAGTCGGCGTTCTTGCTGCTCTGATGCTGGTGATCGCCTCCAAATATATGGGGGTGGAAGAAGACGTGAAAACGAAAAAAATCCGCGAAATTTTACCCGGTGCAAACTGCGGTGCCTGTGGATATACGGGCTGTGACGGTTACGCAAAAGCTCTTTCCGAAGGCGCTTGTAACAAACCGAATCTTTGTATTCCCGGCGCTGATGCCGTGGCACATGAGCTTGCAGCAGAACTTGGCATGGAATACGAAGACGTCGTGGAACGTGTGGCAATGGTGCATTGTCTTGGCGACTGCAATAAGACTGCTGACCGTTGTGAATACGAAGGTGTTAAAACTTGTGCGGCTGCAGCTGGACTTCATGGCGGTTTTGGTAAATGCGCTTACGGTTGTATTGGCTTTGGCGACTGTGCGGCAGTTTGTCCGAACGGTGCGATCTGCATTGAGAACGGAATCGCACATGTGGACACCAGAAAATGTACGGGTTGTGGTCTTTGTACAAAAGCTTGTCCGCACCATTTGATTGATCTTATGACCGATATTGACCATGTGGTCGTGACTTGCTCGAATCACGACGTGGGCGGCAAAGCAAGAAAGCTTTGTGAAAACGCTTGCATTGGTTGTAAAAAATGTGAGAAAAACTGCCCGAACGGCGCGATCAAGGTAAACGGCAACTTGGCGCAAATCGCTTATGATCTTTGCTCCAATTGCGATACTTGTGCTTCGCTTTGTCCCGTCGGCTGTCTGATGATCTCCGATAATCGAGGGATCCACAGAT
>JBGVIG010000184.1:0-6837 GCA_045122995.1 Eubacteriales bacterium
AAGGAGAAGAAGCAGTGATCGATGCTATCTATGAAGCTATTGGCGATCGGTGTGAGATCACCGTTTACCCGCGCACGCAAACGGAAGATGTTTGGGCGTTTTCTTCTTTCACGGTGTATCTGCCGAAAGCGGAAACCTTGGAACGTTCCACACACCCCGTGGTCAACTTTTCGGTGGACATTCATATACAGCCATGGGAACGTGAGTTTTTTTACGTTGGTAGCAGTGGTTTTGAAACGGTGCATGAAATTGGTAATACGCCGCTTGTTATCTGCGGTGCGCACGGCCCTGTGACAAAGCATATTTTTGATGCTTCTGCATTGTCTTCCGCACACACTGTTGTTTTTGCTGATCGGGATATTGCTTCTTTTACGCAAACAGAATATTTGGATTGTGATCTTATTTTTGCAGAGGAGCTTTGTGGCAAATGTCGGATCGTTTTTGAATAAAAAAATCTCCATCGCAAATACTAAAGGCAAGTGCATGAGCCTTTGGCGGAAACGGAGAGATTATGTCAAAAATTTTGCTTGCAAAACAGAGAGTCTTTGATGTTTTTTCGAGATCCTCGAATTTATCAAAAAAAGAAGAAGCGCTGCCTAAAGTAGCGCTTCTTTCTAATAATAAAATGAAACTTTTTGCGTCTTCGCTCGGTCACGTTTCTCTTTGGGATGGATTGCTTCCTATTTTTAGCTCCTCTTTTGAAAAAAAGACCTTGGAGAGAGGACTGCGTGCTGTGGTGAAAACAGAGAACGGTATTTTTTCACCGATGCCGCTTGTGCCGATTCCAAAAGGATTTCGCGGTGAATATTCGTTTTCACATACGGTTTCCGACGTGACGTATACGGCGGATTTTTCGGGAAAAGGGAAAAGTTTTTCTGTTTCGGCGGTCTTTTCGCTTTCGCCCATCTCCAGTCTTCTTCAGATCTTCACCACCGTGAAGGGGAATATTGGGGAGGCTTTGGCGGCTCTTTCTTTTTCGCCTGTATTGAAAAAAGAATCTTCGAAAGATTCTTGGCTTTTTTTTGACCGATATGACAGCGCGGGGCGGTATTTGATTCGTGAGCGACATGATAAAAACGCGCGCTGTGAGGCGCTTTATTTTGGTATTTCGCGTGGTGCAGATCGTTTTTTATCGCTGACTGCCGAAGGAAAGGACATTTCCAAACGAGTCAGATGCGTGTTTCCTGTCACCGAAAGCGCGTGTGTGTCCCTTGCCGTGGCAAAAGAGGAAGAGGAGCTTTTTTATCTTTTGCAAAAGGAGAACGATATTTTTTTAGCGCGCCGCAGTTGGGAATCCCTTGCGAAAATGCAGATTTCTTTTTCCGGCTTCGGGGAAAAGGCGGCACGTTCGGAAGAAAAGCTTCTTTGCGCACTGATCTTTGGCACTCATCGTTTTTCTTTGGAAAAGCAACGCAGTTTGCAGGGGGTTCTTTCCGGTGTGTTGGGAGGGCTTTCTCAGGCGAATCCAACGGTCGCTTTTTCGATCGTTTCTTTTGATGAACGGACAAAAGAATGTCTTATTCAGATGATTGCACTTTTTCGATATCTTTGTATCCGCGGCTTTTCGTTTGATCTTGTTTTTCTGTGCGAAAATGAAGATGTTCGGGCGGAAACCGCGCACTTCTTTGAGGAAAATGGCTACGATTTTTTCGTTTTTTACGCAGGCGGTATCTTTCTTTTGGAAAGAGGGGCTGTTGGGGAGCGTGTTTATCGGGCGCTCAGAGAAACGGCAGTTTCGGTTCAAAGTTCTAAGGAAGATATCTTTTTTGAATAGAAGGTGGCGAAATCGAATTCAAGTAATAAAAAAGGCGGGCATTGCCCGCTTTTTATATTCTTGGGAAATTGCTCAAAATCGGTTTCGCCGTTTTGTTGTAATTAAACTATGATAGGCGAGCAACCGGTAGCGGCGATACGCTGCTTTTTTTATTACAAAATAACGCTTGTGGGTGCTTGCACGGGGGCTTTTGCCAAGGCTTTGGCGGTGTTTTGAATGATCTCTCTTTCACAGAAGGGGAGTTTTTTGCCGTCGATAAGCTGATAAGCCTCGTGACCTTTTCCTGCAAAGAGGACAATGTCACCAGCACAGGCGTTTTTGACGGCGTACTCCACCGCTTCTTTGCGATCGGGAATGACGATATGCGCCGCATGTGTCATATGTCTTTCGATATCCGAAAGAATATCCATCGGCGGTTCGTCGGCAGGGTTGTCGCTCGTGAGGATCGAAAAATCCGCGTATCTTGCGGCGGCGATGCCAAGCTCGTGTCGACGGATCTGTGTGCGTCCGCCTACGGAACCGAAAAGACATATGAGTCGGCGTGGACCATATGCACGCAGTGCGGTCAAGGCGGCGGTAAGACTTTCACCGTTGTGCGCATAGTCGATCACAAAGATCGGCGCAAGCGGTGTTTTTACGATCTCAAAACGTCCGATCACTTTGATATCGGCAAGTGCTTTGCAAGCTTTTTCCGCAGATATGCCAGTAAGCAGACATACAGCGATCGCCGCAAGGGCGTTGCTGACGGAAAAGGTGCCGGGGTGAGGAAGATAAGCGGAAACTGGAGCTTCGTTTTTTCGCTCCAAAAGAAAAGAGGTGCCAAACGTGCCGCCCATTGCCGTGGGTGTGATATCCTTGGCGAGCAGATCAGCATCGTTTTTGGTGCTGTAGGTTTGAATAGCGCCGATAGCACAGCTTCGGAATGCTTCAAAATAGCGGTCATCGGCATTAAAAACCGCATAAGAAGCTCGTGTGAAAAGCTTCATTTTCGTTGTTTTATAATCTTCAAAATCGGGGTGCTCGTGGATCCCGATGTGATCTTCCGAAAGGTTTGTCATCACGGCGGCGAAAAAGGAAAGCCCGAAGATGCGATCCATTTTGATCCCTTGGGAAGATACCTCCATGACGGCATAAGCGATACCTTTTTCCACCATTTCGGCAAAGATCTTGAAAAGCTCATAGCTTTCAGGGGTAGTGTTTCCCGTTGGTGTGACCGTGTCACCCATACGCACGCCGACGGTGCCGATCGTTCCTGCCGAAATGCTGTTTTTAGTAAGAATATGGCGTATCATTTCGCAAACAGTAGACTTGCCTTTGGTACCTGTGATGCCAATGATGCGCAGTTTTTTTTCCGGGTGACCGAAAAAGGCGGCGGAAAGCAGTGCGAGCGCTTTTCTCGAATCCGAAACGATGAGCTGCAAAGCATCGCTTGGCAAAGGTATTTCATGCTCACAAACGAAAACGCGGGAGCCTTTTTCGTAAGCCATGGGGGCATAACGATGTCCGTCCGTAACGGCACCCGAAAGGCAAACGAAAACGATGTTTTCGCCTGCTTTTTTGGAATTATAGGCAATATCGGAAACGAGAATATTTTCCGTAAGAGCGCCGATGGCACGGAAATTGATGTTTTTTAGCAGATTATCGAGCGTGATCATGAAAAAATGAGCCTTTCAATGAGATTCAATATCGAAAAAGCGTGGAATTTCAGACGATGGTTTTTTCAATATATGTATAAATATCGGGAAATCCACAGGGGATCTTGCCGCATTCCACGATGGCTTTTGCGGCAAGAACAAGCAGAGAATCAATAAACGGATATTCGGGAAGATCTTCATTTTCTGCAATGAGGGAAAGCTCTGTGCAACCGAGTACGATGGCGTCGCATCCCGCCGCCTTCAGCTCGTCAGCGATAGCGAGAAAGCGCGGAATATCGGGCAGAACAGCTCTTTTGATATCACCGTAAATAATGTCCATCAGCGCTTGTTGAGAACTTTCCGAGGGGATCTCAAAGAGAAGATCTTCTGCGCGGCAAGCTTCTTGATAAGCGCCGGCAAGCACAGTCCCTGACGTTGCCATGATACCAAGCTTACGAAAACCTGCCTTTTTGGCAAGAGAAACCGTTTCACGAACGATATTCAAAACGGGGATGGGCGAGATCGCAGAAAGCTCGTCAAAAAAATAATGTGCGGTATTGCAGGGAATGGCGATGAGCTGTGCGCCGATGGAAGCAAGCTTCATGACGTCCTCTTTCATCAGTGGGAGAGGGGATTTTTCACTTTTGCCGAGAATATATTCGCTTCGGTCGGGAATATCCGCGCCGCTGATGAGGACGATCTTCAGGTGATCCTGATCTTTTTGTGCTTTGGTGTGCGCAGTTAAAATATGATAAAAATAAACGCTTGCGGCGGGACCGAGTCCGCCGAGAATACCGAGAGTTTTTTCTGCCATGGAAGTTTCTCCATACTGTTAAAAATTAAGGGTACTGCTTATATTTTTTGTAATAACGATGATTATGCACGGAAACGAAGGCGGCGCGCAGGGGATTTAAGAAAAGGTCGTAGCGGTAAAGCAGAGCGGAGCCGCATTTTCCGTTTTTCACAAGGCTTTTCACAGTCTGCATCGTTTTTTCGTCTTTGATATAAGAATATATGATCTTTTTGGGAACGGTATGCCAAAACATTGGCTTTTGCACGAAGACCGTACTGTCAGGAAGTGTGCCGTTTGCGTCGGAAACCAGAAGCTTTGCAAGGTTCATGCCGGCATTTGTGATATAATGATTGCTTCTTCCTTGACGAAGATTAATTTCAAAGGCTTTGAATTTGCCGTCGCGGCTATCATATTTGATGTCAAAATTGGAAAATCCGACATATCCGACATCTTCCAAGAAAGTTTTGATCTTTTTCATTACCTCGGGGTGATATTCGGTAAGGATTGCCGTATGATTGCCGATGCCTTTGGGCGTGTGTTCTTCAAGCAGAACGTGCCCCATACACATCATTTTAACTTTGGCGTGGGCATCGGAATATGCCGTCAAAACGTACATGTTCGAATCGTCACCGGGAATGAAGTCCTGCAAGATGATCGTGTCGGGATATCCTGCACCGAAGATGGTCTTTACGATGTTTTCCGCTTCCGATTCATCGTTTGCGATGTAGACTTTTTTCATGCCGTCAAAGGGATGCTGCCAATAGTGAATGGAGCTTGCGGGCTTGATGATGATCGGATACGGGAAGGGCAAACTTTTCAAAACGTCCGTGTTATCATCGTAAGAGAGCAGGACGGTTTTGGGATAATCAATATCGTATTTTTCACAGATTTTATAAAATTCATCTTTGGAGATCAGTTTTTTGGCAAGTGCCGCGTCGGGACATCTGCAGAAATAATAGGGAGAAAGCTTATCGCGGTTTTCGATGATAAGATCCGCGTAGGCGTCCGTGCAACCGATGAGGAAAAGGCGTTCTCCTTCGTGTTTTTTTGCAAAATCAAGAAGTGTGGAAAGAAGAACTTCGGTGGTATCCAGATCGGGTACGGCGGTGAAGCGCACGATTTTTGAATATTTAGTTGTTCCGAGCGGATAGCGTCCGAAGGCATAAGAACGTACACCGAAGGCTTCGTGAAAAGCTCTCGCGATGCTATAGCAATTGAGATCTGCACCGAGCAGAACAGGGGTTATGATTTCTTCCGTCATGATTTTTGAAAAAAGCTCCTCTCACGGGAATTTTGGGATATATCTAATACATTATAGCACAAAAAAACGCAAAGTTAATCGAATTTTGAAAAAAAGTAAGAAAAAATTAAAAAGTGCGAATTTTCATCGAAAAAATAAACAGGCTCTCTTTTGCGGAGAGCCTGTTTATTTTGAGCTGTTCTACAGAGTATATGTACCGTAGTACAAAAATTACTGCTGTTCGGGAGCGCCAACAGGGCAAGTACCTGCGCAAGCACCGCAGTCAACACATTCGTCAGCGTTGATTACGTATTTGCCGTCCTGTTCAGTAATAGCGCTAACGGGGCAACCATCTGCGCAAGCGCCGCAACCGAGGCATGTGTCAGCATTGATAACGTAAGGCATAGTAAAATCTCCTTTTCTTTGACAGCTTAATGGATTTTTTGCTGTGTTGCTTGCTGTCTCCACCAACACATTACAACAATATTGTAACACATTTTACGGAAAAGTCAAATCCTTTTCGTGATTTTTTTGAAAAAAGACATAAATAATTTTTTCCACAGCGCAAAAACTATCGGAGAAGGACGATCTGAAAGGAGAAACTGATGAATACCGGTTCTGAAGCTTATAAAAAATACGTGAAAGCGCACGCGAAAAAATCGCCGCTGGGAAAGGACGTTTTGTTTGCCTTTTTGATGGGAGGCGCGATCTGTTCTCTCGGCGAGGTCCTTTATCATATCTATCTTGCGTTTTCGATTCCTGAGGACAGCGTGAAATCGCTTGTTCCGATGACGCTTATTTTTCTTGCCGCGCTTTTGACGGGGCTTGGCATTTTTGACGATATCGCAAAATTTGCTGGTGCTGGAACGCTTGTGCCGATCACGGGCTTTTCCAACGCGATGACCTCTCCCGCCATTGATGATAAAAGCGAAGGCTTTATTATGGGTGTGGGGGCGAAAATGTTTACGATCGCGGGGCCTGTGATCGTTTACGGCACGGTGACCTCCGTGATTTACGGCGTGATCTATTATATCATGTCGCTTTTTGGTTAAAAGGAGGAAACTTTATGAGTGTGATCAAATTAAAAAATACGCCCTCCATCGTCGGACATGCAGCGGTGGTGGGAAAAAAAGAATACGAAGGGCCGATTGGCGCGGATTTTGATCTGCATGACGACACGGATACTTTTGGCATGGATACTTGGGAAAAATCCGAAAGCGAGATGCAACGTTTGGTGTTGAATCTTGCGCTGGCAAACGCGAAGATTACGGGTGACGATATCGACGCAATCTTTGCGGGGGATCTACTCAATCAATGCACAGGCTCGGCTTATGGTATGTTAGGATTTGCAAAGCCGTATTTTGGACTTTACGGCGCTTGCTCCACGTTTGCCGAA
>JBGVIG010000185.1:0-1785 GCA_045122995.1 Eubacteriales bacterium
GATAACGGATTCCATGCCGCTGAGAAGCCAGTAACTGACGGTGGAAAGAACACCGCTGAATGCGCCGAGCCAAAGCAAAAGGAACATACCGATCATGATATATCTTTCATATCTCATGATGCCAAAATAAATTTTGCTCGGCAAGAAAATGTACGCGATGCGCGAGCCGTCAAGAGGCGGCACGGGCAAAAGATTGAAGACCGCAAGGCTCACGTTGAGCGCGGCAAATTGTTGGAAGAAAATGATCACAAGATACATGATCTTCACAGAGATCGCGCGAATCCCTATGGATTGAAAATACATGATCTCATAAAAAGAATAGGGTTCTTTTGCGATCACGCTGTAAAGAAAATACGAAAGATATAAGCCAAGCACGCCAATAAAGCCCATCAAGACGTTGGAGATCGGCCCTGCTGCCGCCACGAGCGCCATATCACGGCGCGGCTTTTTATAATAGCGCGCATTGACAGGAACCGCCTTCGCCCAACCAAAGCCGAAAAACACCATGCAAATAAAACCCATGATATCAATGTGCTTCAAGGGGTTCAGCGTCAGTCTGCCAAGATTTTTTGCCGTCGGATCACCAAGCTTATAGGAAACATATCCGTGTGAACATTCATGAACGGAAAGTGCCAGAAAAACACCCGGAATCGAAAGCAATGTAGCGATCAAATAGTTGGTATCAAACATAGGATACCCTTCCTTTCTAAGCGAAATTATTTTTTCACAAGGCTCGAAAGAATCGTCAAAAGGTCTTGTTTTCCCGTTCCATTCTGCGAGGAGAACATAATAACGGGAATTTTTTCGGGAACATAAGGTGGATTCAAAAGCGGGTGAGTGGAAAGCGCCTCGAAATTCGCATTGCGATTCGTAGTATTCAACTTATCCGCTTTGGTCGCAACGACGATATACGGAACAGCGTTCGCATTAAGCCATTCGATCATCATATAGTCATCTTCCGTAGGACCAACCTTAAGGTCAATAAGCTGGAAAACCATCTGCATGGTTCCTGCTTCAAAATAATCATTGGTAAGGCTTGCCCAAACACGCTTGGAATCGCCCGAGCGTTTGGCATAACCGTAACCGGGAAGGTCCACGAGATAGAGCTTTTTGTCCACCTCGTAGAAATTGATGGTAATGGTCTTACCGGGCGAAGCGCTGGTTCTGGCAAAGCTCTTTCGTCCGAGAAGTGTATTAATCAGCGAGCTTTTGCCCACGTTAGAGCGTCCTGAAAGCGCCACCTGCACAAGACCGTCACGCGGGAATTGGTCTTTTCTGCCCGCTGTCATTTTAAGATTAACATTTTGTGTATTCAGCATAATCAAATTCCTTTTCTGATGATCAAAGAGAAAGCGGATTTTTTTCCAAAGCGATTCCCAAAACCTCATCGACGTGAGAAACAGGAAGGATCGCCACGTTGTTCTTCACTTCATCTGCGATCTCTGCCATATCACGTTCGTTATCCTTGGGAATGAGAATGGTGCGCACTCCTGCAAGATATGCCGCCATCGTCTTCTCACGAAGTCCACCGATCGCCATCACCTTGCCGTGAAGAGAGATCTCACCTGTCATCGCGATATCACGTTTTGCGGGAATGCCACAAAGCTCACTGACAAGTGCCGTCACCATTGTCACACCTGCGGAAGGACCGTCTTTGGGAACAGCACCCTCGGGAACGTGGATATGAATATCGCGTTCTTTATAAAATTCATTATCAATACCGAGTTTATCGGATTTGCTGCGTATGTAGCTGATCGCCGCTTTTGCGGATTCTTTCATCACGTC
>JBGVIG010000186.1:0-1834 GCA_045122995.1 Eubacteriales bacterium
CCGTTTGCAATCAGAATTTGAAAAGGTTGTCGCCTGATACGCATCTATATATTTAAGGAGAAATTTCATATGGAAGAGATCCGAAATTCGGAAACGGAAGCTTCTGCTTCCGAAACAATTCTTGAGGAAAAAAAGAAAAAAGAAACACTGCTGGAATCGCTTTACGATTGGTTTGAGGTTGCTTGCTTTGCCGCTGTTGTCGTTATTTTGCTTTTTATGTTTGTGGGCAGAATGTCCACGGTCGTCGGCTCGTCGATGGCGAATACACTTTCAAACGGTGACAGAGTCCTTGTTTGGAACTTCCTCTATACACCCGAACGCTACGATATTGTTGTCGTGCAAAAAGAGGAAGGCTATTACGAGGACGAGCTTCTCATTAAACGCGTCATCGCCAAGGGCGGCGAAACCGTGACCTTTGATTTTGCAAATTGGAAGGTTTTTGTGGACGGCGAGGAAGTGGACAGCGACTTTGTCCGCAAGATCGAAGGCGAAACCATGAAGCGCGGCATGATGCCGTACGCAGGGACGATCACGGTTCCCGAGGGACACTATTTCGTTCTCGGTGACAACCGAAATGAATCTACGGACAGCCGTTTTGCGGAGGTTGGCTTCGTGAAAGAAAGTGAGATCATCGGAAAGGCGGTCTTCCGCATTCTTCCGTTTGACCGCATCGGTGCTTTGGCACATAAAGAAAACTAAGACTTTAGAGAGGAAGGTATCATTATGCCGTCTGATAGAATACAATGGTTTCCGGGGCATATGGCGAAAACACGCCGCCTGATCACGGAAAATTTGAAAGACGTGGATCTCGTGATCGAGCTTTTGGACGCGAGAATCCCGAAAAGCTCTGAAAATCCTGAGATCGCAAAGCTTGTTGCCGCAAAGCCGCGTTTGACGCTGCTGAGCAAATCTTCTCTTGCGGATCCCGTGGCAACGGACGCATGGAAAAAAGCTTTTGCCGAAGCGGGAAGAGAATGTATCTTTTACGATTGCAGAACGGGTGAGGGTATAAACGCCATTGCACCTGCGGCGCGCCGTCTTTGTGCGGATAAGCTGGAGCGTTTTCATGAAAAAGGCATGGACGGAAGAAAGCTTCGCGCGATGATCGTCGGAATTCCGAATGTTGGCAAAAGCTCGCTGATCAATCGTCTTGCCGCAACGAACAAGGCGAAAGTGGAGAACCGCCCCGGCGTGACACTTACCAAGCAGTGGATCACCACCTCTCTTGGTATTGATCTGCTCGATATGCCGGGTATTCTGTGGCCAAAATTTGAAGATAAGCTCGTGGGTGAAAACTTGGCGGTGACAGGTGCTATCCGTGATGAGATCATGGATATTGAAATGCTTGCCTGTGTGTTGGCAAATCGTCTGCGCACACGCTATATGCCGTTGCTGGCAACGCGCTACAAGCTGAAGCCCGAGGACACGGAAGAAATGACGGACTTTGAACTTGCCGAATATATCGGCAGAAAACGCGGTTTTCTCATTTCGGGCGGCGAAGTGGATTTCCTTCGCACGTCCAATATGCTCCTTGATGAATTCCGAGGAGGTAAGATCGGCAGAATTACGCTCGAGATGCCTTAATTCTATAAAAGATTGTGGGCGAGGATTCCTCGCCCCTACCCATGCAGAGATTTAATTTTGATTTGTTTTTAGTAAAGGAATGTATGATCATGCCGGATTATTCTTATGAAAATGAATGGAAAGCAAAAGGCTTTTGCGCTGTTTGCGGCGTGGACGAAGCTGGGCGAGGTCCTCTTGCGGGAAACGTGGTTGCAGCGGCAGTGATTATGCCCGAAGGGCTTGTGATCGAGGGGCTTGATGATTCCAAAAA
>JBGVIG010000187.1:0-3104 GCA_045122995.1 Eubacteriales bacterium
GAAAGGAGCATCGGATGTTCGCCGTCACAAAGATGGCACATCACGCTCCCTTTTCGTGTACGGATCGGTGCATAGCCCATGTCGATAAGTTCCTTGAGCAAATAGTCGGTCGCGTCTTTGGTAAAGCCTGTCGGACTGGGGATGTGTAAGAGCTTTTGGATCTGTTCCAATGCGTATTCTGTGTGAGTCATGCGCAGTTCCTCCAAGATATGTATTTTTATTTTATTATAGCATGATTGCCGTTATCTTGCAAGCGGTATCTTGCGCAAAAGCTTTTGTGATGAGGAGTGACTTTTTTGTTTCCACGATTGAGCAATATTGTCCAACAAGAAGTAATTTTTGTTATTGCGAAAGAAAAAAAGCTTTGATATAATATAAATAGTTGGTATGCATCGTTAGTTTTCACATAAAAGGAGAGCGTACAATGAGTGAGATTATCAAAGAAATGATTCTGAATCCGTGGGAACAGGGATTTTGTTGGTTTTGGGTTAATGATGAGGAAATTTTTTCTTATACGGAAGAGGATTTTGAACGCCGCGTAAAAGTCCTTTGGGAGTCGGGCATCACGGTGATCATGACTTTTAGCCTGACGCATTTTAGAATCGGATATTATCCGTATTGGGAAGAATATAACTGTTGCCTGGAAAAATTGGTTCGAGCTTCTCATAAGTGGGGGATCCGTGTGGTGGAACATCACAGCGCATCGCTTGCGTCATGGGTGCTTGATGAGGGCGGTTGGGCAAAGCTGGAAAGTGAATTTTATGCACGCTCGAAAGGAACGTCAAAATATGATAATTGGAAAAAGATATTTCCTTTTTTGACTTATGATTATAAGATCGGTGAGGTGGATTTCCGTTCCTTTATGCAGATCGACGGTAGGACGGGAGAGCACGCGCGAAACAGATATCGCACATATTCTGCCTGCTATAACAATCCCGACTATCGAAAGGTTTATTTCGATTATATGAAAAGCGTGGTAGCGACAGGGATTGATGGCATAATGAACGATGACGTTCAGTTTTTTGGTGATGAAAATGCCTGTGCTTGTGCGCATTGTCGAAAACTGTTTAGAGAGCAAACGGGCTACGAGCTTCCCACTCCTGAAAACTGGGATTCTTTTTCAAAAAATTATGATGATCCTGTTTATATCGCATGGAAAAAATTTAAGTTTAACAGCACGGAAAGAATGTACCGTGATCTGGATGCTTTTTATGCATCTCTCGGCGTGAAGCTTATGCGCCCTAATTATTCTTCTTGTGTGCTGAAGCAATGTCCGACATGCTATCCTTTTGATCTTTGTACGGATCTTTGGGATTTTATTTTCCAAGAAAATTGTAACGCTGATATTATGAAAGAGTCCTATATGGACTTTATGGCAGAAGCGATCCATCGTTATGCTGCCGGCAAACGCAAGGGTGTTCCGACCATGTCCATGTTTTATCCTGACAGACCGGATAGCGTGTATTTTTCTTGGGCGCTTTCGCGTTCTTGGGGACAGCTTTATACAGGAACCTCGCAAGGTATTGATATTACGCCGATGGAATTGCCGTATCGCAAATTTGAGAAAAAATATATGCGTTTTTATACCGCACCGGATAAAATTTCGGACATCGCATTCTATTTTTCTCGCCGTACACGTGATTATACCGCGGCAACCTTCAAACGCTTTATGCAACACATGATTGGTAGCATGCAAGCAGCTTATGCTTCCGGTTTTTGTCTTGATATGGTCATGGAAGAAGATCCTATGGAAGAGCTTTTGCACCATGAAACGATCGTGCTTTCTTATGCGGCGATGATGGCGAAAAGTGAAATTGAGCGCTTTGCGACTTTTGTTCGTGCAGGCGGAAAGCTTGTGATCCTTGGTGATTTTGCGATATACGATGAAGATGGTCGTGTTCGTCCTCAAGAAGAGATCAATCGTTTGTTTGGTGTTCCGATGGTGATCGATGCCGCAACGAAGTTGGGTGAGGGTGAGATCCTGCGTATGAGTTTCCGTCCTTCCGTCAGCGAATATCAGCGTCCGATCTCTTGTAACCGTCACGTGAAAAATCTCGTGCCTGTTCCTGCGGAGCCCTCCAAGTGGAATGTCCAGAGAGCGGGTACAGGAAAACTGCTACATTCGCTCATTACGCCGAAAACAGAAGTGAAATCGGAAAACGATCATCTCGTTGTGACAGCGTATGATGTGGAAGGTGCACGCGTGGTGCATATGATCAATCTTGCTGACACGATATCGACGGAAGATACACTTGTGACACACAATGACTTGATTCCTGGCTTCTGCGAGGGTGCGCTAAAGCAAGAAAAAATGACGTTGATACTTCGTGCATTGCCTGCATTTGACGTCAAGCGCGTATATCTCTTGACACCCGAAAGAGAAGATCCGTTGCCACTTGCCCTTAAATCGGAGAACGAGATCGGTATCATAGAAATTCCGGAAGGTGTTTTTGCCGCTTACGCAATGGTGGTTTTGGAAGATTCTGAATGAATAAGGTTTAAGGGGGCAATATTTATGAGAAACAAGATGATCGAATGTATCGAAAAAGAAAGGTTGATCGTAATTGCACGCGGTGTGGAAGAAGAAAAGCTGATTCCTCTTGCAGAAGCGATGTATGCAGGCGGTGTTCGTTTGCTGGAAGTTACATACGATGCTTCAGGAAAAACGCCCGATGAAAAGATCGCGGAGCATATTGCGCTTTTAAGTGAGCATTTTGCGGGCAGAATGATGATCGGTGCCGGGACTGTTTTGTATGAAAAACAGGTCTTATTGACGAAAGATGCGGGCGGTGGCTTTGTGATCTCTCCCGACGTGAATGTGGCTGTAATACAGAAAACGCGTGAACTGGGCATGGTTTCGATTCCGGGAGCTTTGACACCGACAGAAGTGCAGACGGCGCATCGGGCAGGAGCAGATTTTGTAAAGCTTTTTCCGATCGATGCTTTTGGCACATCGTATTTGAAAGCTGTGAGAGCGCCGCTTTCCCATATCCGATTTTTAGCTGTTGGCGGCATTGACGAAAATAATATTTCTTCGTACCGAAATGCCGGTGCTTGTGGATTTGGCGTTGGTTCGAGTATTGTGAACAAAGAAATGCTTGCCA
>JBGVIG010000188.1:0-1145 GCA_045122995.1 Eubacteriales bacterium
ATTTTCGCGGATCACGTCCACAGCGCCCGAGCCCCATTTCTGGTAAACCTTTACCGACATGGAGGGCGAAAGATAGCTGCTGCAAAACATCATCACGTTTCTCATGCCAAATTGCGTGCGGAAGATCTCGCCCACCTCCGCCGCCTTGCGACGGGAAATGCCGGGAATATCCGCAAGCCATTCGGGGTGATTTTCCAAAACGTCCAGCGTTTCGTCGCCAAATTCCGTAACGATCTTTTTTGCTGTTGCGGGACCAATCCCCTTGATTGCGCCCGAAGAAAGATATTTGAGTATCATGCTCGCCGTTGCCGGAAGCTGTTTTTCATAATATGAAACCTTAAATTGTTTGCCAAAAGAAGGGTGCGTCACAAAGTTGCCAAGCGCCGAGATGGATTCGCCTTCACAAAGATACGGCATCGAACCGACCAAGATATAAAATTCATCTGAGGGTGCCAGCAATTCACAAACGGTATACCCGTTCTCTTCATTTTGAAAGATGATCTTTTCCACGACCCCTTCGATGGAAAGAAGCTCATTTTGTTCTTCGTTCATACCCTTCTCCTTTCATGTTAAGTAAGCCGAATCGAAAGATTCGGAAAACGCCGCGCCATATTTTCTGCTATGAATAACAATTCTTTTCTGTTTTCATCATTTTTGCGAATGTGAACAACGATCGGCACACGACCATCATTCGATGCCCATACCGCCATGCGGATATAATATTCCGCACTTTCCAGTATCGCTTCCATGTGGATTTCGCCGTCTGTTTTCCATGAAAGCCCGGACAAAACAAGCTCTTTTTTGGCAAATGCAAAACGACAAAGCAAAAACAGATCATATACAAGGAATAAGATAGCAGCGCTAAAAAACGCGACCAGAATTTCTTTCATAAGAAGCCCCCGTTTTCAAAAGATATATTACATCTTATGAAAAGGAGGCTTATTTTGTGAAATCTTTATAGAAAAATTAAATATTTGCTTTTTCGCGGAGAATTTCTGCGATATCAGTCTTTTCCCACTTCACGCCGAGTTCTTCTCTACCGAAGTGACCATAAGCGGAAAGAGGTGCATAGATCGGCTTGCGGAGTTCAAAATAGTCAATGATCGCTGCAGGACGGAGGTCAACCGTTTCAGAAACGATCTTTG
>JBGVIG010000189.1:0-8635 GCA_045122995.1 Eubacteriales bacterium
AAGTTGTCTTTTCGCGGAAAAATCCAACCGAGAGTTTAGTTTCTTTTTACAAAGAAGAATCTTTTTATTGTGTTTTTCCCAAAAATCTATTGTTTTTTCCATATTATTATGTTATGATTATAATATAGATTTTAGAATGGGAGAAATAGGACTTCCTATGACTTCCAATCAAAATTCGGAAAATGTATAAATTTACTCGGAAAGGGAGATTTCATCATGGCTGAAACAGTACACAAAACCACAGCCGAGCTCCGCGAGCTCCTCAAAAATGGGCAGACCGCGGATCAGGCGGCTCTTGCAAAAGCAGGTCGTCTTTGCGCCAGAGATCGCATGGCACTGATCTTCGACGAAGGCACATTCGTTGAAGTCGGCGCTTACATCGGTCGCAAAAGAACCGAGCTTGACAAAGAAGCAGATGACAGCTTCGAACCCGTGATCACGGGCTACGGTGCGGTAAACGGCACACTCGTTTACGCATTCTCTCAGGATTTTTCTCGCTTGCACGGCGCTCTTGGCGAAATGCACGCAAAGAAGATCGTAAAAATCATTGAAATGGCAGACAAAGCAGATGCACCCCTCATCGGCGTTTTCGACAGCGCAGGTGCAAAAGTGCTTGAAGGCGTTGACGCGCTCGCAGGCTATTCCTCCATCATGGCGGCACTTGAGATCAGCTGCATTCCGAAGATCGCAGTTGTTTCCGGCATTTGCGGCGGTGCTTCCTCCGTTGTGGCAAGAATGTTTGACCTTGTGATCGGCGCAAAGAAAACAGGTAAACTTTTCGCTGCCCTTTCCGGCAAAGTGGACGACGCGGTTTCCGCTGACGCTAACCAGATCGACATCACTTGCGAAGATGACAAAGCTGCTGTTCTCAAAGCACGCGACCTTATCAAATATTTCGCAGGCGAATCTGAAGTTTCCGACGATATGAACCGTATCGTAAATGTGGACGGTATCCTCGCAAACGAAGCATACGACGTTCACGATATCATAAGTAACGTATTCGACATCGGCTCCTTCACAGAAATCGCAGACGACCACGCAAAGAGCATGGTTACCGGTCTTGCTTTCATGAACGGTATCCCCGTTGCCGTTATCGCTAACAATCCCTCCCATAAGGGTGGCGCTCTTTGCCCCTGTGCAGCAAAGAAAGCAATCTTCGTATTGAACCTCGCACTTGCTACTGATATCCCCGTTGTCACACTCGTTGACGGTAACGGCATCATAGATAAGAAAGAAGCAGAAGAAAATGGCTTCTCCAGAATCCTCGCAAAACTCGCGTCCTCCTACGCAAGACTCGACGGTCTTAACGTTACGGTTACCCTCGGCACCTCTTACGGTACCGCTTACACCGTTCTCGGCTCCAAAGCACTCACCGGCGGTGTGGCGCTTGCGCTTGACCGTGCAAAGATCTCCGCAATGAGCCCTGACAGCGCCGTTGCGTTCCTCGACGAAGTAAAGGACGAATCCAAGCATAAAGAAACAGCTAAAGAATGGGCAGAACGCTATGCTTCTCCCTTGGAAGCTGCCAAGAGCGGTCACATCGACGACATCATCGCTTCCGAAGAACTCCGTCAGAGAATCGGCGCCGCGCTTGAAATGCTCTGCTGTTGATCGGAAAGAGAGGTATCGTTTATGTTCCTTTCCATTGAAAATCCCATCATCACATCGGAATCCTCGTTCCTTGACCGCCTTGGTCTTGGCGCAGAAACCTTGCTTCTCGGCATGCTCGTCGTTTTCGCAATGCTCGCGATCATCTTTGTTTGCATGCTTGTTTGCCAGGCAATTCTGGTGAAAAAAGTGAACAAGATCGTAGATCCCGAAAAAACTGCCGTTTCCGCTCCTGCAGCGGCTCCTGCTCCTGCCGCTCCCGTAGCACCTGCTGCTGATGACAGTGCTACCGTGGCTGCAATCATTGCCGCGATCTGTGCATATACAGGAAGCGCCCCCACATCGTTCCGCGTTGTTTCCTTCAAGAGAAGATAAGCGCGCGATCATTCAAAAACAATTATTTCTTATATCATTGAATTTAAATTTTGGAGGATAATACAAATGAAAAGATACAGCGTAATCGTAAACGGCGTTGCTTATGACGTAATGGTTGAAGAAGTTGCTGCCGGCGCAGCTCCCGTTGTAGCAGCTCCCACTCCCGTGGCAGCTCCTGCTCCCGTAGCAGCTCCCGCACCTGCAGCAGCTCCTGCTCCCGCAGCAGCTCCCAAAGCTGACGCAAACGCAAAATGCTCCGTAACTGCACCGATGCCCGGCAACATTCTTTCCGTAAACGTTCAGGTTGGCGCAACCGTTGAAAAAGGCCAGGTTCTCTGCATTCTCGAAGCAATGAAGATGGAAAATGAAATCATGGCTCCCGAAGCAGGTACTGTTTCTTCCATCACCGTTTCCAAGGGTTCCACCGTTCAGTCCGGCGACGTTCTCGTTACCATCGCTTAAATTTTTCTAAAAATATAAAAGAAAGTACGGTGGTCCATCATGTTAGACAATCTGTTGTCCCTTTGGGAAAGCACCGGTATTGCTAAACTTTTTAATTATGATCTCGTTTATTTCGGAAAAACGCTGATCATGTACGTCATCGTCGGCGTTCTCGTTTACCTTGCGGTAAAGAAGCAGTTCGAACCGCTGCTTCTCCTTCCGATTGCAACGGGTATGCTTCTTGCAAACCTTCCCGGCGCGGAACTTTTCCACATGGAACTCTTTATTAATCCCGAAGATCCAAACGCGCATATCATCATTCAGGACGTTATCGCGCACGGTGGTCTTCTCGACTTCTTATATCTCGGCGTTAAGCTGGGTATCTATCCTTCTCTCATCTTCCTTGGTGTCGGTGCGATGACGGACTTCTCCCCGCTTATCTCCAACCCGAAGAGCATCTTCCTCGGCGGCGCGGCACAGCTTGGTGTATTCGCGGCGTTCCTCGGTGCTTTGCTCCTCGGCTTTGACGAGCTTGCAGCAGCAGCGATCGGTATCATCGGCGGCGCAGACGGTCCCACGGCAATCCTGATCACCAAAACGCTCGCACCTCAGCTCCTCGGTGCGATCGCCATCGCGGCGTATTCCTACATGGCGCTCATTCCGATGATCCAGCCCCCGCTCATGAAGCTTGTGACGACCAAAAAAGAGCGCTCCATCAAAATGGAACAGCTTCGCCCCGTGTCCAAGCTTGAAAAGATCGTTTTCCCGATCATGGTTATTCTCATCGTTTGTCTGCTTCTTCCCGATGCGGCACCGCTCGTTGGTTTCCTTATGTTCGGTAACCTTCTCAATGTCAGCGGCGTAACGGAACGTCTTTCCAAGACCGCACAGAATGAACTGATCAACATTGTCACCATTTTCCTTGGCATTTCCGTCGGCGCGACCGCAAATGCGGAAAATTTCCTCGCGCTCGACACTTTGAAGATTATTGTCCTCGGACTTTGCGCTTTCATGCTTTCTACCCTCGGTGGTCTTATCGGCGGTAAGATCATGTGCAAGCTTTCCGGCGGCAAGATCAACCCTCTCATCGGTTCCGCAGGTGTTTCCGCCGTTCCGATGGCTGCCCGTGTGGCACAAAAGGTTGGTCAGAAAGAAAATCCTTCTAACTTCCTGCTCATGCACGCCATGGGTCCGAACGTCGCAGGCGTTATCGGCTCCGCGATCTGTGCAGGCGTATTCCTCGCTCTCTTCAGATAAATATGAATTAAAGGAGGCTTCCTAACAATATGGCAAAGGTCAAAATTTGTGAAACAGTCCTTCGTGACTCTCACCAATCGCTTATCGCTACGAGAATGACAACGGAAGAAATGCTTCCCATTCTCGAACAGATGGATAAAATCGGCTATCACGCACTCGAAGCATGGGGCGGCGCAACGTTCGACTCCTGCCTTCGTTTCCTTGACGAAGACCCCTGGGACAGACTTCGCAAGATCCGTGACAAGGTAAAGAACACCAAGTTGCAGATGCTTTTCCGCGGTCAGAATATCCTCGGGTACCGTCACTATTCCGATGATGTTGTAGAATATTTCGTACAGAAATCCATCGCAAACGGTATTGATATCCTTCGTATCTTCGACGCGCTCAACGACCCCCGCAACCTCAAGACCGCGATCAACGCGACTAAGAAAGAAGGCGGCCACGTTCAGGCGGCAGTTTGCTACACCACAAGCCCTGTTCACACCAACGAAAGCTTCGCGAAATTCGCAAAGCAGCTCGAAGAAATGGGTGCTGACTCCATTTGTATCAAAGATATGGCAGGTCTTCTCAAGCCTTTCGATGCTTACGACCTCGTAAAACGCATCAAATCTACCGTTAAGATCCCTGTTCAGCTTCACACCCACTACACCTCTGGTCTTGCTTCCATGACCCTTCTCAAAGCGATCGAAGCAGGCGTTGACATCGTTGACACCGCGATGTCCCCGATGGCAATGGGTACCAGCCAACCCCCGACAGAACCCCTCGTGGCAACCCTCGCAGGCACTGAATACGATACCGGCATCGACCTCTCCGAGCTTGACAAGATCAGCAAATACTTCATGCCTTTGCGTGAAAAATATCTTGCAAACGGTCTTCTCGATCCTAAGGTACTGAAAGTTGACGTAAATGCGCTCCTTTATCAGGTACCCGGCGGCATGCTTTCCAACCTCGTTTCTCAGCTCAAGCAGGCTGGTCAATCTGAAAAGCTTCTCGAAGTTTTGGAAGAAGTTCCGCGCGTTCGTGCAGATGCCGGCTATCCTCCGCTCGTTACTCCCTCCTCTCAGATCGTCGGCTCGCAGGCTGTATTTAACGTTATCGGCGGCGAACGCTATAAGATGGTCACCAAGGAATTCAAGGGTATCGTTCGCGGTGAATACGGCCAGACACCCGCACCCATCTCCCCTGAATTCACAAAGAAGATCATCGGCGATGAAAAGCCCATCACTTCCCGCCCCGCAGATGCACTCGCACCCGAGCTTGATAAGCTCCGTGAAGAAGTAAAACCGTGGGCGATCCAGGACGAAGACGTTCTCTCCTATGCGCTCTTCGAACAGGTTGCTGTGAAATTCTTTGAAAAGAGAAAAGCGAAAATGTATGCGCTTGACGCAGAAAACGCAGACTTTGAAAACAAGGTTCACAACGTTTAATCTAAAATAACAAAAACCGATAGATTCTTTGGAATCTATCGGTTTTTTATCGTTCCGGCGTTTAGAGAAACGTTTTCATCTTTTCAATATTCTTTTCCTGAAAAGCGACCACGTCTTGCGCAAGACGAATCGCATCTTGGCTGATGCCTTCCGCTTTCGCGCGGTTCAATTCTTTTTTCATTTGGATCACACCCATAGTGCTGCCGTCGATCATGAGCTCCGCCAGCTTCGAGGTGGAATCGTCCACGAGCGTATTCATCGCGATCGACATTTCCGAGGGAAGCTTTGCAAGCATACCGACTTCCTTGGCGGTCACAGACATCTCAGAAAGTTTATTTCTTGTTTTATTGGCATAGTCCTGATAGCCGTCAAGCTCTTTCGTCAGCTCTTCGCGCATCGCCTTGTCCTTCGCTTTGCCGAGAATCGTGTTGATCGAATCTGTTCCCATGCAAACGCCCTTATAGACTTCTTGCAAAAATTGCGCGTCGGGATTTTGGATATTTTGATTTTCTTCCATTTTCATTAACCTTCCTTTCTTTCTTATTTGTTAATTAGTTTCCGTTCTTCTTCGAAAAAAATGCGTAAAAGACAATAATTTTTTCGGTTTTTTCAAAAAAAATCGTCCCAAAAGGAAAATATTTTTAAAAAAGGTATTGTATATTTTTTGATTTTGGTTTAGAATAAAGATGTGTAATGGAATTCTAATATTCCATAAACAAAATATTTTTTATATTTATGGAGGATTCTACCAATGGTTAAAGTTGCTATTAATGGTTTCGGTCGTATCGGTCGTCTTGCATTCCGTCAGATGTTCGTTGCTGAAGGCTACGAAGTTGTAGCTATCAACGACCTTACCAGCCCCAAAATGCTCGCTCATCTTCTCAAATACGATACTGCTCAGGGTTCTTTCCTTGGCAAAATCGGTAACGAATCTCACACTGTTGAAGCTACCGAAGATTCTATCGTAGTTGACGGTAACGAAATCAAAATCTACGCTTGCAAAGATGCAAAAGATTGCCCCTGGGGTGAACTCGACGTTGACGTAGTTCTCGAATGCACAGGTTTCTACACTTCCAAGGAAAAATCCATGGCTCACATCGAAGCAGGTGCTAAGAAAGTTGTTATCTCTGCTCCCGCAGGCAACGACCTTCCCACTATCGTTTACAACGTAAACAACGAAACCCTCACTGCTGAAGACAAGATCATCTCTGCTGCATCTTGCACCACAAACTGCCTTGCTCCCATGGCAAAAGCTCTTAACGATTACGCTCCTATCCAGAGCGGTATCATGACCACCGTTCACGCTTACACAGGCGACCAGATGATTCTCGACGGTCCCCAGAGAAAGGGTGACCTCCGCCGTGCTCGTGCTGGTGCACAGAACATCGTTCCTAACTCCACCGGCGCTGCTAAAGCTATCGGCCTCGTAATCCCTGAACTCAACGGCAAGCTCATCGGTTCTGCTCAGCGCGTTCCTACTTGCACAGGTTCCACCACAATCCTCGTTGCAGTTGTTAAGGGCAAAGATATCACCAAAGACGGCATCAACGCTGCTATGAAAGCTGCTGCTACCGAATCCTTTGGTTACACCACTGAAGAACTCGTATCTTCTGACGTTATCGGCATGACATACGGTTCTCTCTTCGATGCAACTCAGACAATGGTTGCTAAGATTGACGAAGAAACCTACCAGGTTCAGGTTGTTTCTTGGTACGATAACGAGAACTCCTACACTTCTCAGATGGTTCGTACAATTAAATACTTCGCAGAACTTTAATTCTAAATTTCAGTTTTGTACTTTACCGAGGCAAGGAAACTTGCCTCGGTTTTTTTGTGCCACACGTCTATTTTCCGGTGTTTACTTGACTTTTTCTCTGATTTATGTTTTAATTAACTTAACAAAACCAATTATGAAAGGCACGGTAACATCACATGAAACCACAAATCATAAATTTTGAAAAAGCCATTCCCGTATGGCCGCGCGGCAGAGAAACGGAAATGAATCTTTGGCTTTCTTTTCGCGCTGTCGCAAAAAACGCGAAAAAAACAGTTTTGCGTCTGACAGGCTCTTCTGCTTATGATGTCAGGGTGAACGGAGAATTCATCGCTTTCGGTCCCGCCAAATGCGCGCATAGTTTCTACCGTGTCGACGAACTGGATCTTTCGGATAAGATCGAAGAAAACGCCATCATCACCATCAACGTCGCAGGCTATAATGCGGATTCTTTCTATCACCTGGATCAGCCGTCGTTTCTGTGTGCAGAGCTGATCGAAGACGATGAGGTGACCGCGGCAACAGGCGCTGACGGTTTTCTTTGCCGCGTGATGACAGAACACGAACAAAAAGCAGTTCGTTTTTCGGGACAAAGAACGTTCTGTGAGATCTACAATTTGACACCTTTGACAAACGCATGGGAAAAAGCGCTCATGATCGACCTGAAGGATTATGCCATCATCGGTACCATACCCACAGAGGAAAAATGCATGATCGCGCGCGGCTCCGCCTACAATACATACGATGACGTTCCCGCAGAAAAGATCATCTCCCGTCTTGATTTCACCATCGGTGACTATGCAAAACGCGTTCGTTACCCCAACTATATCGTACCGCGCGGAGAACACGGCGAGGACACGGGCCCCTCGAAAAAGGATTTTGCCCTCGGCGAAGTACAAACTAATATTTTTGCCGAGGCAAGAAACATTGAAGTGCAAAATATCCACAAGACAAGCGAAGCACCTCGCACGGAAACGATCCCGGCAAAAAGTGGTGTCACCTATAAGATGCCGTATAACTGCACGGGTAAGATCTCCTTTGACGTAGTCTGCGACGAGGATACAGAGATCATCATCACCTTTGACGAGATCCTCGGCGAAAACGGTCTTGTGAATTTCCGCCGCATGTATACGGTTAACACCGCGATGTGGCGCCTGAAAAAAGGCTCCTATTCCCTTGCCACCTTTGAGCCGTATACGCTGGGCTTTATGCACATCTTCGTTACCAAAGGCAGAGCTTTCGTTTCCAATGTTCATCTTCGTTATTTCGGTGCTGATAAGATTGAAAAGCGTTATATCGGTGCAAATCAGGCGCTCGATAAGATCTTCCGCGCCGCTGTGGAAACCTATCGCCAGAACACGTTCACCATCTACATGGACTGTCCTTCCCGTGAGCGCGCCGGTTGGCTTTGCGATAGCTTCTTCACCTCTCGTGTTGAAAAAACGCTGACGGGAAAGAGCGAAATCGAAAGATGCTTCCTTGAAAATTTCTTCCTGCCCGATTCTTTCCAAACGTTACCCAAGGGTATGTTCCCCATGTGCTATCCTGCTGATCACGATAACAGCAGTTTCATTCCCAACTGGGCAATGTGGCTCGTGCTGGAATTTGCAGAATATCTTGAGAGAACAGGCGATCGCGCGTTCATCGACGATGCCAAAGAAAAAATTTACGCACTCTGCGACTATTTCAAAACATTTGAAAACGCGGACGGTCTTTTGGAAAAACTCGAAAAATGGGTTTTCGTGGAATGGTC
>JBGVIG010000190.1:0-3438 GCA_045122995.1 Eubacteriales bacterium
CCGAGCGACGCAGATAAATGGAAAGTGCGATCTTTTCATCTTCGCCAACGATAGCAAGGCTAAGACTTTCTTTTCCACCGTAAAGCGATTCCCTTACGAGGAAGATCGCATAGAAAGAATCACTCATCAAAAGTGAAGTCAGCGACGCATCGCTGTTTTCTTTTTTGAGGATCTTAATGCCGTTTCGATCAAGCGCCATAGGCAAAGCCGTTGTAAGCTGCAAGACCACGCTGCCGGTATCCAAATGCAGCATCACGTCGGGAAGCTTTTGCAGTTCCTCGTAGATCTTGGAAAAATCACAAACGGGAACAGCAAGCGCCGACGGCATCGCATCGAGAAGCTGCCATTCTGTGATCTTCAAGGTTTCGGCAGCCGTTCGCAAATGCGCACCGGGATTTTTCTCATAAAATTCTGCGATTCTTTCCGTAAGTGTCTTTTTAATATGTGGATTTGTCGGGTGAAGATGATTTTTCTTCATCTCTTCCTGCATCTTTTTGATGCAATGCGGCACCGTATAATATTCCGCGTGTGCGGCAATACACTGGCGGCATTTCCCGTAATTGGGGCATTGCGGCATACACGGGCAGGAAAGATCAAGTGTGCTATTGTCCATAGTGATTGATCTCCCTTCTTAAAGCAAATGGCATCTGGCGATATGGTCACTGCCGATCGTTTTCGGTGCAGGAAGCGGCTCGTTTTTGCAACGATCGCAAGCCTTGGGGCATCTGCCTGCAAAGCGACAAAGATCGGGTGGATTGATCGGGCTTCTCGCCTCTCCCGAAAGAATGATGCGCTCACGCTTTTCTTTGGGATTGACCTCCAAAATCGCGGACATCAGAGCCTCCGTATAAGGACAACCGGGATTTTCAAAGAGCTGATCGGTCGCACCGCTTTCCATCACCTCACCAAGATACATGACCGACATTTTATCGGTAATGTGCTTGATAAGCGAAAGGTTATGCGAAATGAAGAGATAGGTGAGTTCAAATTCCTCACGCAAGTCAAGAAGCAAGTTGCATATTTGAGAATGAACAGAAACGTCGAGTGCCGAGGTCGGCTCATCACAAATGATCAATTTAGCATCGGTGATCAGTGCTCTTGCGATCGCGATTCTTTGACGCTGACCGCCTGAAAATTCAAAAATATAGCGGTCAAGGTCGCTGTAAGAAAGTCCGACCTTTTCCACAAGCGCCGCCGCGCGTTCGCGAAGAACACGTTCATCGCGCTCGCCTGCAATATAAAGTGGCTCAGAAATGATCTGCCAAACGGTAAAACGAGAGTTCAGTGAAGAATAAGGGTCTTGAAAGACTGTCTGCATATTGCGACGAACCTCTTTCCATTCGGAAGCTTTCGTTTTCGCATCGATCTTGTGTCCGAAGCATTCGAAAGAGCCTGACGTGATCGGGACAAAGCCGAGGATCGCATTGGCAAAGGTGGTTTTTCCACAACCGCTTTCTCCAACAAGACCGTAGATCTCGCCTTTGCGGATCTCAATGTTTACATTCTGAACAGCAGAAAGTCTGTCAGCACGACCGAAAAGATTTCTTTTCACCTTAAAATCCACGGTAAGATTATTTGTTTTTAAGATTATTTCTCCCATAATTCCTCCGTTTGATAATAGCAGCGAACTTTTCTGCCGTCACCGCGATCGAAAAGTGGAGGTTGCTGTTTTTGACAAAGCTCTGTGCAATAAGCACAGCGGTTAGAAAAATAACAGCCCTTCGGCTTGTTCATCGGGTGCGGAACATTGTGCGGAATCTGAACAAAGCGTTCCACCTTTGCGTCCATATCAGGAACGGTATCGATCAGCGCTTTGGTGTAAGGGTGTTGCGGATTTTCCAAAATCTCATCAATTGTGCCCTCTTCCACAATCTTGCCGCAATACATGACGTATACACGATCTGCCATCTCACGGACAACGCCAAGGTCATGTGTGATCATCAGAAGGGACATTTTTTCTTTTTCACAACGCTCGGAAATGAGGTGCAAAATCTGTGCCTGGATCGTAACGTCGAGCGCCGTTGTCGGTTCGTCCGCGATCAAAAGACGCGGCGACAAGGACGTTGCCATGGCAATGAGAATTCTTTGTTTCAAACCACCCGAAAGCTCATGCGGATACTGCAATGCACGCATTTCGGGGTCAGGAATACCAACTTTTTTCATCATTTCGATGCTGTGGCGACGTGCTTCCTTCGGCTTCATATTCATATGATAGATGAAAACCTCATCAAGCTGCTCGCCAATAGTCATAACAGGATTCAAAAATGTAGAAGGATCCTGAAAGATCATCGCCACTTCTTCTGCACGAAGAGCAAGCATCTCATTTTCGCTTTTTTCAAGAATATTGTGGCAAACGCCATCTCTTGCAGTAAATTCAAGCTTATCTGCCGCAATATAGGCAGGCGGTGTCTGCAAAAGGCGCATACAAGCAAGACTCGTTACGCTTTTTCCGCAACCGCTTTCACCAACGATGGCAACACGCTCCCCCTCTCCGATGTGGATATCCACACCCTCCACAGCGCGAACAAAGCCCTCACCGGTGCGGAAAAGGATTTTCAAGTTTTTAATATCAAGAACGTTATTCATGATTTCCTCCTTTTCCCGCCTTCAAAAGAAGCGCATCTTCTTCGCTGATATCTGTCATTTCACGGAAGATATCTTCCGCCGCCGCATCAGGCGAAATGCCTTTCATACGGCGATCTTTTTTGCGTTTCATCTTCGGGTTCAAAATTTCTTCCAGTGCATAACCGATCTGCATAAAACCGAAAACGGTAATAAAAATTGCAAAACCGGGCGCCAGCACCCATGCCCAAAGTCCCGAAGTAAAGGCGCTTTCCTGTGCGGCAACGAGGATCTTACCCCAGCTCATGACGGAAGGATCACCAAGTCCGATGAAGCTGAGCCCTGCTTCCGCGATCATAAAGCCGGCACAAGAAAGCGCACAGTTCATGATCAAAAGATGCGATACCGAAGGCATGATATGACGGAACATAATATAGTTTTTGGAACCGCCCGCAAGTTCTGCCGCGCGAATATAGTTCATATTCATGATCGCAAGCACCTGCGCACGTACCATTCTCGCCGTGCCGCACCAACCAATGAGCGTGAAGATCGCAATCATCATCAGATAGCTGGAGGAAAGATTGCTCATGATCATCATCAGCGGTGTTGTCGGAATGACAAGCAAGACGTTAATCACGTTGAGGATCACAGCGGCGCTGACTTTTCCGAAATAAGCGGAAACAATACCAAGCGTTGCACCGAGAAGTGTTACGCAAAGGCCCGTTGTGATACCGATAATCAAAGAAATACGCGCACCATAAAGGATCTGCGTCAAAATGTCGATGCCGTTTTTATCCGTGCCGAGCAAATGCTCGCGCGAGGGCTTGGCAAGACCATTGGCTACGTTGTAATCATCAAGCTCGTACGGTGTGAGAT
>JBGVIG010000191.1:0-1703 GCA_045122995.1 Eubacteriales bacterium
TCGGTGCAGCCGGTGTAGCCCATGTCCTCACCGACGTTGCCTTTGCCCTTCATGCCAACGACGAGCATATCAATATCGTTGAAGCAACCTGCGGCGGAATAGCCGAGCTTTTCCATTTGGCTTTCGGAAAGACGGCGAATAGAAGGGAAGGAGTCGAAAATATCGCCTGTGGAGCGATACATATCCACGCCGCATGCGCGCGCCCATGTTTCAACAGCGGCGTTGCCCCAGTTGCAAGCGGAAAAGAGGATATCTCTGCCGGTGGATTTGAGTGCAAGTGCCATGCGGTTATAGGAAAGGTGGCTTGGCATAGAGGGGTGATAGCAGTTGTCATATTTCAAAAAGTCGATGCCGACTTCTGCAAAATATTTCGCATCGTCAAATTCGTGGCCCCAGCTACCGGGATAGCCTGCGCAGGTCTTCACACCGCAGCAGGAATACATACCGAATTTCAGGCCTTTGGAATGAACATAATCGGCGACGGCTTTCATGCCATTGGGGAATTTTTTCGGATCGGCAACGAGCATGCCGTTTTCATCGCGCTCACGAAGACTCCAGCAGTCATCAATGACAAGATACTGATAGCCTGCATCACGCATACCTGTTTCCACAAGCGCATCGGCGGTTTCTTTGATGAGGTCTTCATTGATGTTTTCACCAAAAGTGTTCCATGAGTTCCAGCCCATCGGGGGTGTTTTTGCTAACATGAGAGTGTCCTCCTTGAAGATATTTATGGTTTTCACCTAATATCTTACAGAATTCCTATAAAAAGTCAAGCTTTTTTCGAAAAAAATTCCCCATTTTGCACAAAACTCTTGATTTTACAGTGCTTTTTCGTTATACTGAAAAGAAAAAGGCTTTGGAAAAAACGGAGGTTTGGCGTATGGAAAGACCTGATAAGATCAATTATTATTTGGATATTGCGCAAACGGTTTGCAAACGAAGCACATGTCTTCGCAAGCAATACGGTGCGATCATCGTGAAAAATGATATCATCATCTCCACGGGGTATAACGGTGCGCCTCGCGGCAGAAAAAATTGCTCCGATATGAACTATTGTATGCGTGATGCTTTGAATATCCCGCGCGGCGAGCGCTATGAGATGTGCCGCTCCGTTCACGCGGAAGCGAATGCCATCATTGCCGCCGATCGTGATAAAATGCTGGATTCCACGCTCTATATGGCGTGTGTCGATCCCAAAACAGGTGGCACGGTGGGCGGTGTCTGCTCCTGTATGATGTGCAAAAGACTGGTGCTCAACGCCGGCATCGAAGAGGTCATCGTCCGCGAAAACGATAAAGGTGATTACACGGTTTATCGTGTTTCCGATTGGATCGAAAATGATGATAGTCTGACGGGAAAATTCGGCTATTGAGATTTTTGAACGACAAAAGGGTTGTTACGGAACAGTAACAACCCTCTCTTGTGTGGTGGTTCACGCTTCTTCTTTCAAAGCAAGTGCGAGTTCGGGATTTTCTTCGATCTCTTTCAGCTTTGCGAAGTATGCTTCAATGACGGTGGATTCCAGATTATTTCTTGCCGCCGCATTGATGGGGTGAACGATATCGCGATAAGTGCCGTCAGGATTTTTTCTGCTGGGCATGACAACAAAATATTTATCGCGAGCATTGATGACCTTTACGTCGTGAAGTGCAAGCTCATTATCAAAGGTGACAGAAACGATTGCCTTCATGGGGCCTTCT
>JBGVIG010000192.1:0-1130 GCA_045122995.1 Eubacteriales bacterium
TCGAACAGGTTATTTCAGGGTTTAATCCATCAAATGAAGGACGCGATCGGCCGCGCGATCGGCGTTATTGACGAAAATGGGGTCATCGTTGCTTGCAGTGACCTTATGAAGATCGGTGAAACCAGACAGGCAGTCAGAGAAGAATTGGCATATTCTGCAGATGCGGTCGTTTTCGCGGGCTATACTTACCGTTCCATGACGGGCGGTGTCCGTCCCGAATATACGGTTTTTGTTGAGGGTGAAGACAGCATGGCTGATAAGATGTCCATGGTGCTCGCTGTTTCTCTTAACAATATTAAAAGCTTCCATGACGATAAATACGATAAAGTTTCATTTATTAAAAATATCATTCTTGATAACATTCTTCCCGGTGATATCTACGTAAAGAGCAAAGAGCTTCATTTCGCGCCCGACGTGCTTCGCGTCGTATTCCTTTTGAAGTTCAATTCCAATTCGGAAAACTCTCCTTACGATATCATTCAGAATATGTTCCCGAACACCAATCAGGATTACGTTATCAGCACCGGTGAAAAGGACATTGTCCTTGTGCGTGAGCTGAAGCAGGGAACAGATGCGGCTGAAATTGAAAGCACTGCTGTGGAAATTGCAAGCACACTTGCTTCTGAATTTTATACGAAAGTTTCTATCGGTATCGGTAGTCCGGCGGATAATATCAAGGATATCGCAAAATCCTACAGAGAAGCGCAGGCAGCGCTTGAGGTTGGCCGTGTATTTGATACGGACAAAAATGTTGTCAGCTACGAAAATCTTGGTATTGGACGTTTGATTTATCAGCTTCCGACAACACTTTGCGAGATGTTTCTTAACGAAGTTTTCAAGAAGGGTTCCATTGAATCTCTTGACCGTGAAACACTTTCCACAATTCAATGTTTCTTTGAAAACAATCTCAACGTTTCGGAAACTTCGAGAAAAATGTTCGTTCACAGAAATACGCTCGTTTATCGTTTGGATAAGATCAAAAAACTTACAGGTCTTGATCTTCGCGAATTTGACAACGCGATTACTTTTAAGGTTGCATTGATGGTCAGAAGTTATTTGGCATCTAAAAACAACAGATATTGATTTTTCACAAAAATGAGCGTCCTTGGAACATCGTTTGCAAGGTCGCT
>JBGVIG010000193.1:0-1861 GCA_045122995.1 Eubacteriales bacterium
ATCGCATTTATGAACAGAAATACCATATCCTTTGGTAATAAAGCCAACGATATTGTCACCCGGCAACGGGTTGCAACATCTGGCAAATTTAACCTGGCAGCCCTCTACACCGTCAACGATAACACTACCAAATTCTCCGGAAGGGGTTTTCTTTTCCGACACAGGCACTTGTGCCACATTGGTAATTTGCGGCTCTTGATTCGGTGTAATGACTTTGTCGTACTCATCGCGCAAACGGTTAGAAATTTTATTGATAGAAAGACCACCGTAACCAATGATGTTAAACAGATCATCTGCGCATTCCATACCAACACGCGAAGCGATTGCGGCAGTAATCGCATTGAACTGTTCTTCCGAAAACGTTCCGGGATATCTACGCATTTCAGCAATGATCTCATCGCGGCCGGTTTCGATGTTTTCTGCGCGTTTTTCTTTTTTGAACCATTGACGGATCTTTGCTTTTGCTTCACTGGTGCGAACAATCTTGAGCCAGTTTCGGCTGGGACCTTTTGTCGAAGAAGATGTCAAAATCTCGACGATTTCACCATTTTCGAGAACATGATCGATCGGAACGATCTTACCATTGACTTTTGCGCCAACCATTCGGTTGCCAACGCCCGAATGGATATGATAAGCAAAGTCAATACAGTTGGAGTTCTGCGGCAAAGTCACCACGTCACCCTTAGGTGTGAAAACAAAAGTTTCGTCTTGGAAAATATCAATTTTCAGCGCGTCAATAAACTCATCAGGATCGGAAGTGCTGGATTCATTTTCAACGAGTTTTGCGATCCATTCCAGTTTTTTATCAAGATCGGAATCTCCGCTATCACCGGATTTGTATTTCCAGTGTGCCGCGATACCGTATTCAGCAATATGATGCATTTCCCAAGTACGGATCTGCACTTCAAAAGGAATGCCATCGTGACCAATAACTGTGGTATGCAAAGAGCGGTACATATTCGGTTTCGGAATCGAAATATAATCTTTGAATCTGCCCGGCATGGAATTATACATATCGTGAATAATTCCAAGCACCGTATAGCATTCCAGCTCAGTATTCACAATAATGCGTACGGCATAAAAGTCATAAATTTCATCGAAGCTCTTGTTCTGACGGAACATTTTACGATAAACACTATATACAGACTTAATGCGTCCTTCCAAGGTGCAATCAATACCACTTTCACGAACCTTTTGCTCGATGGCATTTTTTGTGCTGACGATCAAATCTTTGTTCATGCCGAATTTTTGATTGATGTCATTTTTTACTTCGTCATATCCGATCGGGTCCAAATATGAGAGCGCAAGATTTTCGATCTCCTGCTTGATCTTCTGCATACCGAGACGGTGTGCCAAAGGTGCATAAACGTGCATCGTTTCCAATGCGATCATGCGGCGCTTCGCCTCAGGTTGTGCATTCAAGGTGCGCATGTTATGCAAACGATCCGAAAGCTTAATAAAAATTACACGAATATCTTTTGCCATTGCCAAAAGCATCTTTCGGATATTTTCCATTTGTTCATCTTCTTTATTGTTGAAATGAAGATGAACAAGTTTTGTCAAACCATCTACCATCGCAGCTACTTGATCGCCAAACTCTTTCTTAATCTTGGGAAGGTCAATTTTATCAGAGCAATCTTCCACGGTGTCATGGAGCAGTGCCGCGCAAATGGAGTCAGTATCTAGTCCCAGTCCGGCAACAATTTCCGCAACGGCAACAGGGTGACAAATATAAGCTTCTCCACTTTTACGAAATTGCCCTTCATGAAGCAGCTTTGCCACTTCATAAGCTTTCGTAATTTTTTCTATATTATATTTTTTTCCTGACGCTGCTATTGTATTCATCAAAATATCAAATCCG
>JBGVIG010000194.1:0-3725 GCA_045122995.1 Eubacteriales bacterium
TACCGCGTAGCAAAAAACACCTTCGGTATCTCCGCGATCAACCGCGCCATCACCACAGAAAAAGACATGAACGCCATCATCGAAACCGTGAAAACACAGTTCATGCCCTACATTGAAAACGCAAGAACCTTCAAGGTAGAAGCCAAGCGCTCCGACAAAAAATTCCCGCTCAAATCTCCCGAGATCTGTGGGGAGGTCGGCGGTGCGATCCTTGAAGCCTCGGGCGGCAGAAAACGCGTCGATGTACATAACCCCGACGTCATCGTGCGTGTGGAGATCCGTGATCTTGCCGCATATATCTGCGCAGGTCAGGAACGTGCCATCGGCGGTATGCCCATCGGCTCCAACGGTAAAGGTCTTCTCCTGCTTTCCGGCGGTATTGATAGCCCCGTTGCCGGTTACATGATCGCAAAACGCGGCGTCCGCCTTGATGCCATGCACTTTGAAAGCTTCCCATACACTAGCGAACGCGCACGCATGAAGGTGCTTTCTCTTGCAGAAAAGCTCACCGATTTCACAGGAGAAATCCACGTTCATATCATCTCCTTGACACATATTCAGGAAGTTCTGCGTGACACTTGTGAAGAAGATTATTTCACCCTTCTTCTCCGCCGCTTCATGATGCGCCTTTCCCAGCGCACCGCAGAAAAATACGGTTTGGAAGCGCTCATCACGGGTGAAAGCCTCGGTCAGGTAGCAAGCCAGACGATGCAAGCCATCGGTGTTACCAACAGCGTTGTGAGCATGCCCGTTTTCCGTCCGCTCATCGGCATGGATAAAGAAGAGATCATTCGCATTTCCCGTGAGATCGACACCTTTGAAACCTCCATTCTTCCCTACGAAGACTGCTGCACCGTCTTCACCCCTCGTCACCCTCGCACCCGTCCCGAGCTTTTCAAAGTGGAACGCGAAGAAGCAAAAGTGGACTTCAAGGCTCTCGAAGACGAAGCATTTGCAACACTTGAAACCGTCATCGTCGGCAGACATTAAGCATTTTAGAAGAATCGTCATTTGATATTGACAAAAACGCCATTAAATGGTAAAATTAAAGAGAGTAATTATTTTATGCCCCTAAAAAGGAGGTTTTTATGGAAAATCAAACTCGCGTTATCATGATAACCTCCTGCAAAGGCGGCGTCGGAAAATCCACCATCGCGGCAAACCTTGCTATGGCGATCGCTCTTGCGGGCAAGCGCGTATTGCTGATGGACTGCGACTTTGGCAACCGATGTCTGGATCTGATCACCGGTCTTTCGGACGACGTGATCTATGACATTGCGGACATCGCTTCGGGCAAGATCCCCTGTGACCGTGTCGTAATCCAGGATCACCGCTCGGAAAATCTCTTTTTCGTCGCGGCGCCTTACGGCTATGACAGCAGAATCAACGCATTTTCCTTTCAGTTCGCGGTAAAAAGCCTCAAAGAAAGCGGCAACTACGATTTCGTCATCATTGATACCCCCGGCGACATCGGTGAAGCACTTATGCTTGCGGCAGGCGTTTCCGATACCGCATACATCGTTTCCGACCTCACGCGCACAGCAATCCGTGCCGCCGAAAAAACGTCTGACGCACTCCTTCGCCGTGGCGTCGCAAGTCGCGCCCTTCTCATCAATCGCTTGACAGGCACTTCCGCACAAAAAGCAAAAGATGAGATCATTTCCGTCATCGACAATACGTCGCTGAAGCTCGTCGGCGTCGTTCCTTACGATCCCGAGCTGATCACAGCGGGCAACCGCGGCATTCTCGTCGATGAAATGCTCAGCTTCAACGTAACCCGCGCATTCGACAACATCGCATCTCGCACCCTCGGAGAACGCAGACGGCTTTTTGCCGGGATCCGCAGACTCCGCAAACTGAGATAATTCCACATTTTTCAAAGAAAGGATTTGCCACCCCTGGCAATGTCGGTTAGAAGACCTATGGAAATCGCACTCATCGCATCGGAAACCAAGAGAGAACTCATGGTACAGTTTTGCATTGCTTACTGCGGTGTTCTCGCAAAGCATCACATCTGCTCGACCAAAATGACGGGCAGCTTCGTCGAAGAAGCAACCGGTCTTCCCGTGGAACAGCTTTTGCCTGAAAATCAAGGCGGTCTGCAGCAGATCTCGTCGCGCATCTCCTATAACGAGATCGACGTATTGCTCTACTTCCGCGAAAACAACGACAATCCCGACGAGCTGATCAAAGACGCGCTCCTCATGCGCGAATGTGACAGAAGCAATATTCCCACAGCAACCAACATCGCCACAGCGGAAGCGGTCATCACCGCGCTCGACCGCGGCGACCTTGACTGGAGAGAATTTTGGAATCCGAACAGCGATTATAATCGCAACAAAAGAAGACCTTAAATACAAAAGACGGAGTTTTCACTCCGTCTTTTTCTTTTGTTTTTTCTTGTAAAACGCATAGCCCGTCAAGATGAAAGCACCTAAAAGCGAAAGCAAAATGCCGCCCATAAGTCCCGGCATGCGGTAACGGTAAACCACCTCATGCTCTCCCGCTGTGATCTCGCAAGCAAGAAGCGCACCGTCCACGGCAAAGGTTTGTACCTTTTCGCCGTCGATATAGATCTCCCAACCCACGTTTGCAGGAATCGAAGAATAAAGGACACCATCTTCCGTTGCGTGGAGTGAGCCTTTGATCTTCGTGTCAGTTGCCCGCTCTACGTCAAGCGCGCCTGCGGAAAGCATTTCGTGCGCCACAGAGAGCGCGTCATCAGAAACGGTATATCCATGCACACCGCAAAGCACCGTGGAATAGCCCTTGGTAGTCACGATAACATTGACAGAAGTATATTCTTCAACCTCACCGACATAACAAAGCGGCGCGCGTCCGCATTCGCCCGAAGCGACCTTTCTGCCATCAATATAGATCTCATAAGTACCGACGTTATATTCAAAATCGAGGAAAAATGCACCGCTTGCGGTCGCGTCCATCGTGTAAGTCACGACGGTGCTCGTTTGCGGGTCACTCGCAGTATAGTATTCTTTTCCGCCTGACATAAAAAATCTCGCGTTGTCATAGCGCAAAACACCGCCAAACGCTTCGTGAACCGCCGAAACAGCACCGCTTGTCGCCTGATAGAGAAAATCTCCCTGCGCTTCCATAGGTAGTTTCCCTTCAGAAGTATAGTTCTTAATACGATTGCTCACAACGTACGCCACGGGCAACGCATACGGTGATTTTTTTACCGTGACCGTTTCCGTTTTTTCGATCGTTTCGGCATAGCCGATCAGATTTTCATTCGTAGCGTAATGATATTTCACGGCAAACATCATGTCCTGAATGGGCGTCGGCTGATAGATCGTGCTGACGTTCAAAGCATACACGCGATTGCCAAGTCTTTGCATCATAGCATAAATACTGCCGTTCATCGTGGAGGAATAATAGCTGATTCCGTGATAACCGTAAAGCATGCCCGGATCAAACGTGAAATTCTGCGTCATCTCCGTGCGGTAAAAATCATCGGTTTCGCTTTCATATTTTTCTGTCAGCGCCGCCATATCCGAATCCAAACGCGAATACGCGATGGCATCGGTGCTTCTGCCGTACATCGCAAGCATAAAGATCCCCGACGTCAGTGCTTCTGCCATGATCAAAAACGAAAGCGCGCTCGCGGAAAAACGCCGCATGCTCTGTGTGCGCATCACAAACGGCAAAAGCAAGATGATGCCACACACCAAAACGATCACCGCGGAAACGAGGCGAAGCGTTGGATC
>JBGVIG010000195.1:0-5082 GCA_045122995.1 Eubacteriales bacterium
CCCACCGTTTTTCCGATATCGTCCTTTCCTTTGCCGCAGGCGTCATGCTTGCTGCCGCTGTGCTGGGACTTGTTTTGCCGTCGATCGAATACGGCGGCAAATATGGCTTGCTGATCACCATCGCCGGTATTTTTACGGGCGCTGTTTGTCTGAGCCTTGTGGATAAGCTCGTGCCGCATCTGCACAAGCTCGTCGGTGCAGATATCGAAGCGCACCACAACGCAAATCTTAGCAAGGTACTTCTCTTTGTGACCGCGATCGCTATCCACAATCTGCCCTAGGGCATTGCTGCACGTGTTGGCTTCGGCTCGGGAAATACCTCGCAAGCATTGATGATCGCAGGCGGCATCGCCCTTCAAAATATTCCTGAGGGCATGGTCATCATCGGGCCGATGATCGCAGCAGGTGTGAAACCCGGAAAAACCTTTGTTCTTGCGATGATCACGGGTCTTGTCGAGGTTATCGGCACGCTGATCGGTTTCTTTGCCGTCAGTCTTGCTTCTGCGGTCCTTCCCTTTGCGCTTGCTTTTGCAGGCGGTACGATGCTTTATGTCATCAGCGATGAAATGATCCCCGAAACCCATGCACATGGCTGTGAACGCGGTGCCACTTATGCACTTCTCGTCGGCTTTTGTGTCATGCTCGTAAGCGACGTTTTGCTCGGATAAACAAAACAGCACAAAACACGCCTTTCTGTTCCAAGAAAAGCGTGTTTTTCGATTTCATGAGAAGTTGCATATAAATATTCATTTCCAATTGACAAAATTCGCACAAAAATGTATAATATGTACTATATTATTGTTGAATATTAAAGGGAGTGACACTATGAATTTTTTGGAAGAACGTATCATCAAAGACGGCGTCGTCAAAGAAAATAATGTACTGAAGGTCGATAAATTTCTCAATCACCAAATGGATGTGGATTTGTTAGATCGCATCGGAGAGGAATTTCATCGCCGCTTCGCCCACAAGCCGATCACAAAAATCTTAACCATCGAAGCTTCGGGAATTGCCATCGCATATGCGGTAGCCAGATATTTTCATGTGCCGATGGTGTTTGCAAAAAAATCAAAAAGCATCAATATTGACGGAGATATGTATACTGCGGAGGTTGAATCCTTCACACACAAAAACAAAAACCAAATTATTGTGTCTAAAAAATTTTTGAGTGCTGACGATCATCTTTTGATCGTTGACGATTTTCTTGCCAACGGCTGCGCTTTGCAAGGTCTTATTTCCATTAGTGAATCCGCGGGAGCAACGATAGAAGGCATCGGCATTGTCATTGAAAAAGGATTTCAGATCGGTGGCAAAGTCATCCGCAATCTTGGTTACCAGTTAGAATCGCTTGCCATTGTTGATCACATGGATTGCGAAAGCAAAACCGTCTATTTCCGTGAACAGGAGTAACAACAGATGAAATTTTTCAAGAAAAAAACTGCTTCTTTTGCATCTATAGATAATATTTATCAACTGGACGGAATCGTGCCCCTGCACCGCGCAATTCCCTTCGGGATTCAGCACATTCTTGCGATGTTCGTTGCCAATATCGCGCCTATTTTGATCGTTTCCAATGTGTGCGGACTTACAGCGCAAGATACCACACAGCTCGTTCAAACAGCCATGATCGTCGCAGGTATCGGTACGCTTATTCAGCTTTTCCCCATTTGGCGCGTCGGCTCCCGCTTACCCGTCGTCATGGGCATCAGCTTTACGTTCGTTTCTGTATTCTGCTACGTTGGTACCACCTACGGTTATTCTGCCATCATCGGCGCAATTCTTGTCGGCGGAATTATAGAAGGTTTGATCGGTATTTTTGCCAGATATTGGCGCCGTATCATCACACCTCTTGTCGCAGCTTGTGTTGTAACCGCCATCGGTTTTTCGCTTCTCTCCGTGGGTGCCAATTCCTTTGCCGGCGGTACCGGCAGTGAAGATTTCGGTTCTTGGCAGAACTGGTTGCTCGGCGGTGTGACACTCGTTGCCTGCATTCTTTTTAATCTTTTTGCCAAAGGTCATTTGAAACAGCTCTCCGTTCTCTTCGGTCTAATTGTCGGCTATATTCTTGCGCTTTGTATCGGAAAAGTGGATTTTTCCACATTTCAAGACATTTCTGTTGTGTCTTTCCCGAAAATTATGCCATATAAACCTACTTTCAATCTCAATGCCATCATTTCCGTCACCCTTATATTCCTCGTTTCCGCAACGGAAACCATTGGTGATACCTCTGCCTTGACATCTTCTGTTTTGAAGCGTGAAGCCACCGACAGAGAAATTTCAGGTTCACTCGTCTGTGACGGACTTGTCAGCTCACTCTCCGCGTGCTTCGGCTGTATGCCGATCACTTCCTTCAGCCAAAATATCGGTCTGATCGCGATGACAAAGGTAGTCAACCGTTTCACCATCGGAACAGGTGCCGTAATCATGATCTTTGCGGGTATTATTCCCGCTATCGGCACAGTATTTGCCACACTCCCCGAAGCAGTACTCGGAGGATGTACCATCATGATGTTCGGAACGATCGTAATCAGTGGCTTGCAGATGCTTAGCAATTGCGGTTTTTCACAAAGAAACATTACCGTTGCCGCACTCTCGCTCAGCATTGGACTTGGATTTACGCAAGTTCCCGAAATGTTTAATATTTTCCCCGACATTGTTCGCACGGTTTTTGCTGAAAATTGCGTTGCCTTCGTGTTCATCGTATCCATTCTTCTTGACCTCATCATTCCAAAAGAAAAGCAAACAGAAACTTCAACAAAATAATTATTCAAAGAATCGGCAAGAAAGGACTTTCTTGCCGATTTTTTTACAAAAATATGGCGAAAACTGTTGTTTTTCTGTTGTTATACATGGTATAATATAAAATAGTGTAACAAAAAACAAAAAAGCCCCAGACTCGGCGCATAAGGAGGAAACCCATGAATTTTGATCTGCAAAAAGCAAGTATGTGGAAAAGAATTTCCGCATATCTTTTCGACGTGATCCTGCTCGGCATCATCACCGTCGGTGCAGCATTTCTCATCTCCGCCATTCTCGGCTACGATTCGTATTCCGACCGCTTGGAAACCTCTTATGAAACCTATGAAGCCATGTTCGGTGTGGATTTCGACACGACTGCGGAAGATTACGAAGCCTTCAGCGAAGCAGAAAAACTAAATTACGATGCAGCATTACAAGCACTCTCTTCTGATGAGGAAGTGACCTATCTTTATTCCATGCTCCTGAACCTCACGATGCTCATCATCACGTTCAGCTTGCTTTTTGGTTATCTGATCTTAGAGTTTCTCATTCCCTTGCTCCTGAAAAATGGACAGACGCTCGGCAAAAAGATCTTCGGCATTGGCGTTATGCGTGCAGACAGCGTGAAGATCAGCCCGCTTCTGCTCTTGATCCGCACCATTCTCGGTAAATATACTGTGGAAACCATGATCCCTGTTTTCATCATTTTGATGATCTTTTTCGGCATTATCGGTATCGGCGGCACCGTCCTGATCAGTGTGCTTCTGCTTTTGCAGATCGTTTTGCTGATCGCAACCAAAGAGCGCACGCCCATTCACGATAAGCTTGCCAAGACCGTCACGGTGGATATTTCCTCCCAGATGATCTTTGAAAACAAAGAAGAGCTGATCGCTTATCAGAAAAAACGCCATGCGGAAAAAGTGGCGGTTTCCCAGTAACTGATGTTTTAACTAAAAAAATTTATTTATAAACAAAAGGAAGGAAGACTTTATGAAAGTTGAACTGCAAAATCTAACCAAAATCTTCCCCGGACGCAACAAAAAAGTCCATGAGGAGGTCGTGGCGGTCAATGACTTCACCTTCACGATTCCTGACGGCAAGTTGATCGGTCTGCTTGGCCCTTCGGGTTGCGGCAAAAGTACCACACTTTACATGATCAGTGGCTTGCAAAAGCCCACAAGCGGCAAGATCTTCTTCGGCGAAGATGATGTGACAGCGCTTTCCGCAGAAAACCGCGGTGTTGGTCTGGTGTTCCAGAACTACGCGCTTTATCCCCATATGACGGTTAAGCAGAACATTATGTTCCCGTTGCAGAATTTGCGCGGCGAAGACCGTATGACAAAGGAGGAGATGGTGGAAAAAGCTTATTGGGCTGCTAAGCTCGTACAGATTGACGATCTTATGGACCGTAAGCCCAGCGAACTTTCAGGTGGTCAGCAGCAGCGTGTTGCTATTGCGAGAGCTCTTGTTAAAGTTCCTAAGGTTCTTTTGCTTGATGAACCTCTTTCCAACCTTGACGCGCGTTTGCGTTTGCAGACTCGTGAGGAAATTCGCCGTATCCAGAAGGAAACGGGAATTACCACTATTTTCGTTACACACGACCAGGAAGAGGCAATGTCTATTTCCGATATGATCGTAGTAATGAAGAAGGGCGTATTACAGCAGATTGGTAAGCCTCAGGATGTTTATGATGATCCCGCTAACTTGTTTGTTGCAAAATTCTTAGGTACGCCTCCTATTAACGTATTTAAGGGTTACGTAAAGAACGAACAGCTTTACATAGGCGGATTAGACGTTATCACCGAGCAAACTGAAGCAGGTGAACAGGTAGTTGGTTACAACTGTGACGGCGGCGAGTGTGTTATGGATGTTCCCGGTGTTGCAGATCAGCCTGTAACCGTAGGTATCCGTCCTGAAGGCTTTATTTTGAATTCAAACGGACCGCTTTCTTGTAAGCTTAGTAACGTTGAGGTTATGGGACGTGACGTTAGCGTTGTTACTACTACCGACGCATCTCTTAATCCCACCGTACGTTCTATTATCGATGCTGATAATAACATAGGAATTGGCGATACGGTTCGCTACACTCTTAAGCCTCATAAGGTATTCTTGTTCAACTACACCGATGAGACTCGTATTCGTTTCGAGGTGAAGTGATATGGTAGATAGTAAGAAATCTTGGAAAGCGTGGCTCTATTTGTCACCGGCTATCGTACTGTTGTTGATATTTACTGTTTGGCCTATAATTAATACTGTTCGTATGGCATTATTGAATAATTACAGTAATTTAGGTGCCGCAGGTGGTATGACGTATAACTTCGGTATAAAAAATTTCGTAGACGT
>JBGVIG010000196.1:0-6412 GCA_045122995.1 Eubacteriales bacterium
GTGTACGATATAATCTAAAATTTCACCTCGAAATCGTAATAAATCCTCCTCGTGTTCTGCAAATACAAGATAACCTCCGATAGCATAAAAATCCCGTTCTCTGCCATAGAACTCGTCCAGCCGATCAACAACTTCGGATATTTCTGCAAAGACAGGAACAGGAATTTTTGTTTTGATTGCTTGCAGTTGACAAGATGTACCTATAATATAGAACATATACAACCCTCCTATAATAAAAGAACACAGCATAAAATTCTGTGTATATTTAAGGAATAATATATATTCAAAGCTTTCAAAAATACTTTTTTGCCATAAAAATGCGCCTTGTGCAAAATGCACAAAGGTTTCTCCGACGCTGGACTACCCCGAAAAGAACCCTTCCACGTTTTGACAAGGATCGCCATTCGCACCCACGATTTTTCTTTGTTCTTTCTGCGAATTTACAAACCCTCTCAAGTATGTTATCATTAATTCAGAGAGAGGTTTTCCGTAACATCTCTCGAAAACAATTTAAATTTAAGGAGGAAATCAATATGATTTTCGATGTTGACATTCGAGACGGCTACTATGGTCGCATTAAAACAACGGTAAATGGCAAAGAGGTATTCAAGCCCTACGGAAAAGAGGTAGCGCTTAATTCTATTCTCCAACGCATCGACGGAGACGGAGTTAAGTTCGAACTTCTGTACAAGTACCATCAAAAAGAAAAATGGCTTGTTATTCCTCGTGGTAATCTTTGCGACACCAAGTATTGCGAAAAGCTCGGCGATAGAGGAATTGACGTTACAAAATCATCATTCTCTTGCTTAGCTGACAGCATTTTTGCCCAAGAAGATACCTGCTTTGAAAATAATCAAGTCGGTTTCTGCCATGATAAATTAGGCTGGCTATCTACCTCAATCGTGAACACAGGAAACAGTATCCAAACATTATATAGACACACGACACTAAAAACTCTTACTGGTGATGTGGAAAGCCTATACGATGGAAGCTTCAAAATCGCGCCCATGGGAAGTCTTGAAAAATGGCTCGCCATGGTAAATGAACAAGTGCTCCCTCACACCCCTATGTCTTTAGTTTTGCTATGCGCTATGTCTGCAGTCCCTTGTGGCTTGCTCGCAACCAAATATCCTTTAGCAAATGGAGTCCTTCACCTTTGCTCTGCCTCATCCTCTGGTAAAACAACGAGTATGTTTTTGGCAGTAAGCACCGCTGGAGAACCGTTTTCTTCCGTGAAAAAAGAGCTGGACAAGTATGGAAACTTGGTAGATAAAAGAAGTTTGCTACAAAGCTTCTCTGCCACCGACAATGCGTTGATTGAAAACCTTACAGGTAACTCAGGCATACCAATAGTCATTGATGAACTCGGAAAATGCAAAAGCGACGATTTAACAAGTGTCATCTTTTCTTTGGCAGACGGCAACGGCAAAAGCAGACTTTCCAAAGAACTCTCGTTACAAGAAAGCGTGGGATTCCAAGGCACTGTTATCACAGCAGGTGAATTTTCCATTTTCGAAAAATGCAAAAAGAAGCTTGAAGGACTACATAATCGTGTCTTCGAATTAAATGATCAACTCACTGTTTCTGGTGAGCAAGCAGAAATGATAAAAAAATGCTGTTCAGAAAACAACGGACACATCGCGCCCCTCTTAGCTCAATACATCCTTGATAATGGCGGCATACATTATCTCAGTAATAAATACGACCTGTGGTCCAAAACACTGACAGATTCGTTTCCTGATGCTCCCAACAAAAAACGCTTTATTGAAACCTTTGCCGCTCCATATCTCGTAACCGCAGAGATAGCCAAAGAAGCCTTTGATCTCAACTTCAACATACGTACCCTTATAGACTATTTCGCCGATTACTTAGCTGGTGGTAAAACGCAGGATGTTTCTCTCGCAAGTTATGCAGATTTGCTAAACGAATTTTCCTCTCATAGTGCAAACTTCTATGCAAAAAAAGACAGCAACGAGATCTCGTCCACTGTTGAAGTTTGGGGCAGATATGTTTCTCATTCAAATAAATTTACGCCAGACGGCAAGCAGATCGTGGGTGAATATCTTGTGCGCGAGCATATTGTTGAGCGCTTACTAAAAGAAAAAGGCTACACAAAAAAACAATGCGTTGACATTTGGAAAAGAGAAAACCTCATCAGTCATGAAAAAGATAGAAGTACTCGATCACGTAAAGTCGATCTCTCTAAAGAGGCAGAAAATGTATATGTGTTCCTTGTATTTTCCACTGAAGAGGATACAGATGTATAACTTTTCTGAAATGCTTACCGCGACTGAGATCGCCAAAATTCTCAAAATCTCCTATCATGGCGCACTAGACTTCATTAAATATAGCGGTGTGGATTACATAAAAATCGGTAATCAATACCGCGTTTCTGAAGAAAAGTTTCGTGCGTTTCTCTCTCAAAAGGGCAAGAAAATCATTCCTCTCTGTTGAGAGAAGCGTTTTCTTTGAAGACGCAAATATATATTATAATTTTAAATAATCCTTAAAGGAGGAACTGAAATGTCAACAGGACACATCAGAAAAAGACCAACCAAAGATGGCAAGCCATCGTATCAGCTCATCGTAGAGTCAGAAAAAGACCCCATCACAGGCAAGCGTCAACGCTTCTATAAAACCGTTAACGGTACGAAGAAGGAAGCAGAGGTAACACTTACACGCATGAAAGCTGAAATCGATGGTAGCGGCGCAATAGCAAAGCCGTCAGCATTAAAGCTTTCTGACTGGATGGCAGAGTGGCTTGAACTCTATCTTCCCAACATAGAAGCAACCACAAGAGCAAACTATGTTGAAAGAATCACAACAAAACTAAATCCTTACCTTGGAAATACCCCTTTGAAATCTTTGCAAGCATCCATGATCCAACAATGGGTGAACGCACTTTCAAAAGAAGAAAACCTTGCTCCAAAGTCTGTAAAAAACGTCTATTTGAATCTCAAGGCAGCGTTGGATAAAGCAGTACTTCTCAATATGATACCTCAAAATCCTTGTACAGGTGTAGAGCTCCCTAAGCTGGTAAAATACCAAGCAGAAGTCTATGATGACATTGAAATCGAAAAGCTGTTGCAAGAAACAAAAGGTACTGACATGTATCTCTTTATTGTTCTTGAAATATCTCTTGGACTTCGCAGAGGTGAAATTGCGGCACTTGAATGGTCTGATATTGACTTTGAAAAATCTGTGATTCATATCACAAAGAATCGTGTGATAGCAGGCAAGGAAAAGATTACCAAATCACCAAAGAGTCAAGCAGGTATTCGAGATCTCTACATCGGTGAACAACTGCACGCCTTACTTTCAGAAGAATATAAACGTTACCAAGCAGATAAAAATGCGATGGGTGGGGACTTCGTTGACAGTAATCTCGTTATTCGTCAAAAGAATGGTAAAGGCTTTAGCCCCGATTCATTGACACAAAAATGGATTCGTTTTCGTAAAGATCACGGTTTAAAAGAAATACGACTCCATGATCTACGCCATACCTGTGCAACGGCAATGTTAAGCGCAGGTGTGAGTCCCAAGGTCATCCAAACAAGACTCGGTCACTCAGACATCAGCGTTACTATGAACATATACACGCATAGCTTGCCCAACATGAATAAAGAAGCGGGCGAGAAGATTGAGGGCGTTTTGTTTGGTTAAATAAAAAAATAAAGTAAGCTTAACACACTTACTCTTAAAAATCATGATATACTATGATTCTCGCACCGCTTGAAAAACGGTGCTTTTTCTTTGCCGTCAAATTGCCGTCATAAAACGGTAAGGTGATCGAGAAAAGGTGCATAAATGCTGAGAAATATCAAGAATGACCATCGGTCATAGATACAGAAAGACAAAAAGTGATTTTCAGAAAAAATTTTGTTTTTGCCTGCTCCACCAGCAAGAAGCGGGAATTTGGGGTTTTTGGTGATTTTTCCTTGATGTAGCTGATTTTTTGATTTCCCACCATCGAAAAAATTTTGGGAATTTCCCGTTTTGTTATTTTTGATAGCTGGATTTAAAGCAGATTTGATTTTCAAGACGACCACAAATGACGACGACGGCGACTTGATTTTTAAGAAAATTTTGTATTTTGTCGTCATGCCGCCCAAATGACGCCCAAAAAGATGGAAACGAACAGCATTATTTATCAACAGACGGAAAGTGATTTTAAGATGCCAAAACAACGAAAAGACCCTTGTCTGCTGGGTTTTACCAGTCAAACAAGGGTCATCATTTGGTTGCGGAGACGGGATTTGAACCACGCGACCTTCGGGTTATGAGCCCGACGAGCTACCAAGCTGCTCCACTCCGCGATATATATGGTGCCGGAAACCGGGATCGAACCGGTACAGGAGGTTAGTCCCGCGGGATTTTAAGTCCCGTGCGTCTGCCAATTTCGCCATTCCGGCTTGCTGGCTTCTCGGTTGCCTGCTCATATATAATATCACACATTAAAAGATTTGTCAATACTTTTTTGAAAAAAACTTAAAATATTTTTTCCATCTTGGATACCTTTTCGCTCCTCTTGTCAAATCGCAGAAAATGTGCTATACTGTTTGCATCTTATGAGAAGGAGGTCACAGCTATCAAACATTATGCTAAGCCGTTAAAAATCGTTCTTTCCCTGCTCCTTCTCGTCCCCGTTTTCCTTTCCTTTTCCTGTGGGCAAAAACGAACTTATCAAAAAACAAGCATCGCTTATTTCGACACGGTCATCACCGTGACGGCGTATGCTGAAAGTCAAGCGGAATTTGATGCCCTCGCAGAAGAGATCTTCGCAGAATTTGCCCGTTATCACAAGCTTTACGACGTTTACAACGAATATGAAGGAATCACAAATCTCTGCACCGTCAATCAAACAGCAGGAAACACCCCCGTTCCTGTAGACAAGGACATCATCGCACTCCTGGGCTTCGGAAAAGAAATTCATGCTTTGACGAATGGTCACACCAACATCGCGATGGGAAGTGTGCTGTCGCTTTGGCATGTTGCACGCAGTACCAAAACACTTCCGTTACACACTTCGCTCACAGAAGCCGCCACGCACGTAGAGATCGACGATCTGATTTTAGATGAAGAAAACAACACCGTCTTTTTTTCTGATCCCGCTTTGCGTCTTGATGTCGGTGCGATCGCAAAAGGCTATGCCGCCGAACGTATCGCGTGTGCGCTCGAAGAAAAAGGAATCTCCGGCGTTTTGCTCGATGTGGGTGGCAATCTGATCACTATGGGTGAAGACACCGCTTGGAAGGTCGCCGTGCAAAACCCCGATATCGAAGCCGATGATCCGTATTTGCAGATCTTATATCTGCAAACAGGCTCGCTCGTTTCCAGCGGTTCTTATCAACGTTATTTCACCGTAGATGGCGTTCGCTATCATCATATCATCAATTCCAAAACTCTTTATCCCATCAATAATTTCACGATCGTTTCTGTTCTCTGCCCTGACAGCGGAATTGCCGACGCACTTTCCACCGCGCTCTTTAATCTTTCCTATGAGGAGGGACTTGCCTTAGTTGAAAGTTTGGACGGAACAGAAGCCATGTGGCAAACCGCAAACGGCGAGCTTCTTTATTCTTCGGGATTCCCCCAAACGTAAAGGATATTCTTATGAAAAAACAAGATATTTTTCTTTTTCTCGGCATCATATTGCTCGCAGTTCTGCTTGCGATCGTCTTTTTCTTATTCGGGAAAAGCGGAGATACCGTCATCATTGAGATAAACGGCGAAATCATCAAAAGACTTCCGCTTTCGATCGACAAGGAATATCTGATCAAAAGCGAATACGGAGAAAATCTAATCGTGATCAAAGACGGTCAAGCACGCATCACAAGCGCCACCTGCCCTGATAAAGTCTGTGTTCACATGGGCATTTTATCTCCAACAAACGTGCTCACCTGCATACCAAATGGCGTGATCGTTTATCTGGAGGTCGCCCCGTGAAAAATCGAACAAAAAAGGTCGCAACGGTCGGCATGCTCACAGCGCTTGCTCTGATTTTTTCTTATATTGAATTTCTGATCCCCTTTTCTGCGCTCGGAATTCCTGGGCTAAAGCTGGGACTCGCCAATCTCATCACCGTTTTTTTGCTTTATGAAACCAAAGCTCCCACAGCATTTGCCGTTTCCCTTGTAAGGATACTCATCTCTTCCCTGCTTTTTGGCGCCGCGGTGTTACCATATAGTTTGGCAGGCGGGGTGCTCAGTTTTCTTTTTATGCTTTTGCTTAAAAAGAGCCGCCTTTTCAGCATGGTCGGCATCAGCATTGCAGGCGGTGTTTCGCATAATATCGGACAGCTCATGGTTGCTGCTTTCATCGTGGAAAATTTTCGTGTCATCTATTACCTTCCCATTCTTCTGATCGCAGGTGCGCTTACAGGCTTTAGCATCGGCATCATCGCAAAAACTGT
>JBGVIG010000197.1:0-2926 GCA_045122995.1 Eubacteriales bacterium
CAAGTGAAAAGCCAAACGTCACCGTGCCAATCCCCACGCGTATAAGAGAGGATACGCTTTTTTTCGGAATCTGTATGATCGAGCCCCGTTTCTTCCAACGTTTCACGAAGTGCCGCCGTCACGGAATCTTCTCCTGCAAGAGCAGAACCGCCGGTGCATTCCCAGCAGTTTGGAAAGGGAAATTTATCTGCTGCGCGTTTGGTGATGAGAAATTCGCCGCGGCGGTTTTGCACCCAAACGTGAATCACCAGATGGTACTCGCCGATGTCAAGCGGTTTCCCGCGCTCATGTAGTTTTCCGGTTTTGTTTCTGTAGATATCGTAGACGTCCCAAAACTCTGTCATGGCTTTCCTCGCTTTTCTTTTCGTTACTAATAAGGGTAACACAAAAAATATTTTTTGTCAAGTATGCTCAGGAATGCTCACGTTCACAAAATGGTAAAAAAATGTTAAAGAAATCTTAAAGGGTACACACATTGATTTTATCATGCATGTGTGATATAATACAAAATCATAATTTGGAAAATAAATGATCCTAAGGAAGGAGGTGAAAAAAAGTTGCGGATTTTTTTATGCGTTGCGTATCTTGCGGTGATTTCAGTTTTGTCCCATGTCGTAGGTGAGCTTTTGCCGAGAAAATGGTTTCGGGAAGATCAGTTTCCGTTTCGCACTTTTGCATGGGAAAATGGCGGTAAGCTTTACGAAAAGCTGAAGATCAAAAAATGGAAGACCAAGGTTCCTGATCTTAGCAAGATTTTCAAATATATGGTTCCTAAGAGGGTAGTATCCTATAACGATGCGAAATCTTCTGATTTTGAAGAGTTAGTGAAAGAAACCTGTGTGGCAGAATTGATACATACGGTGAATTGCGTGATCTCTTTTTTCGTAATTTTTATTGCAAAAAACATTGTGGGTGTAATCTTCTATGTGCTTTATGTGTTGGGCAATCTTCCATTTATTTTGATTCAAAGATATAACCGCCCTCACTTGCTTCGTGTAAAAGAGAAAATGGCATTAAGGGAAACTATGCTCAAAAACACATAAGACACAAATATTTTATAGAAAGGATTTTGAAATGCGAATTTTAGTACTGTCTTGTAATACGGGCGGCGGACACAATTCCGCGGCTGCGGCTATGAAAGAATATTTTGACTCCATCGGCGTTTTCTGCGAAGTGAAAGACGCTTTGGCGTTTGAATCGCAGAAAAAATCCGATTTTATCAGTTCGGGGCATGTTTTTATTTATAAGCACACGCCTCGCCTTTTCGGCTCGGCGTATCGTTTTATGGAGGAGCACCCGACAAAACCCGACGATATTTCCGTCATCTATGAAATTTTTAAGAAAGGGGCTACTCCACTTTATGAATATATTGCGGAAAACTGTTTTGATACGGTGATCTGCACGCATGTTTGGGCATGTATGATCTTAAAAGAAGTGCGGAAAAAATATGAAACCTCTTTTCGATCCTATGTGATCGCGACAGATTATACCTGCGCTCCGGGAACGGAAGAGCTTGATGCGGACCTCTTTTTTCTGCCGCACGTGCAAATGATTCCCGAATACTTAAGCAGCGGTTTGCCGCATGAAAAGCTTGTGCCGGCAGGAATTCCCGTCAAACGTGCGTTTTATGAAAAGCTTCCTTCAAATGAAGCCAAACGCTTGCTCGGTTTGCCGACGGATAAACGAGTCGTTTTGATGATGTGCGGAAGCATGGGGTGCGGACCGCTCCGTGAGCTCGGGACTGAGATTGCGAAAGCTTTGCCTCAAGAGTCGATGCTTGTCGTGATCTGCGGGAGCAATGAGAAGCTTCTTGAAAAATTTGAGAAGATGACAAATTATGAAAATCTTTTGGTGGTTGGTTTCACAAAACAGATCGCGCTTTATATGGATGCCGCAGACATTATTCTCACAAAACCGGGAGGGCTTTCCTCAACGGAGGCGGCAACCAAAAGGGTGCCAACAATCTTTATCGATGCTGTTCCTGGCTGTGAAACGAGAAATATTGAATTTTTCACGAGAAACGGTCTTTCCATTACTGCGGAAACGGTAGAAAAACTTACGGCGCTGGTTTTGGAATTGCTTGCCGATCAAGGGAAGCGTGCTGCCATAAAAGAAAAAATGGCAGAGTTTTTTCCCGAATACACCGCCAAGACCATTGGCGAAAAAATCTTATCGGAGGCACGACTGAAAGAAATCGTAAATGAACGTTCATGAAACTTGTAGATTATCGTAATTTTCGCTTGAATAAGATGAACACACCTGAATTTTCTCATTGTAAGCTCCTCGTTTTTTGGCCTGTTTTCGGTATAATTTTCTTCCTTTTGGAAAGGGGTATTCCGTTTCTTTTCGGACTTTTCGGCAAAGAGATTATGTATTATCCGATCTGGTGTCCTCTTGATGAAATGATCCCGTTTTGCGAGCTTTTTATCATACCGTATTATTTTTGGTTTGTTTTTATCATCGGTATGCTGATTTATACGTTCTTTTTTGAAGTGCCGGCTTTTCGCAAATTTATGTGGTTTTTTATTTTTGCTTACGGTATTACGGGCGCGATTTATCTTGTTTTTCCGAATATGCAGGAGTTTCGGCCGCTCTCGCAAGAAGCCATCGGCAGGGAAAATATTCTGATTGATATTGCCTTTTTGCTCTATCGTTTTGATACGAACACCAACGTGTTTCCGTCGATGCACGTCATCGGTTCCTTTGCGGTGTTTTTTGCGGCATGGCATAGTGATCTTTTTGGAAAATGGTATTGGCGTGTTCCGTTTTTGCTCGTCACCGTGCTGATCAGCATCTCCACCGTCTTTCTTCGTCAACACTCCATTCTTGATGTGTTTGGCGGACTTGCCATATCTTTTATCGTGTATCCGCTCGCGTTTCACAGAGAGAAGCTTTTTCGCAAAAAACGCTTCCCAAAAACACTTAG
>JBGVIG010000198.1:0-2054 GCA_045122995.1 Eubacteriales bacterium
CATACAGACGATTTTCAGAGAGGACATCAGTTCGGCACCAGGAAGTGTAGGTCAGGTAAGGGAGTCCACGAATGCATTAATGCAGTTGGCGAAAGGAAGTACTATACCGATTTTTATTGTTGGACATGTGACGAAGGAAGGTGTTGTGGCAGGACCACGTGTTTTGGAACATATGGTGGATACCGTTCTTTATTTCGAAGGCGAAAGCCGTCAAAATTGCCGCATGATCCGCGCCATCAAAAACCGTTTCGGCTCCACCAATGAGCTTGGCGTCTTTGAAATGACAGAGCGAGGCTTGCAAGAGGTGGAAAGTCCCTCGGAAATGCTCCTTGCAGATCGTCCGCAGGGCGTTTCGGGCAACTGTGCCGTCTGCGTCATTGAAGGTACGCGTCCCATCATCGCGGAGATCCAATCTCTTGTCACCACGAGCGTTTTCCCTTCCCCCAAACGCATGTCCACGGGTATCGATTATAACCGCGTATATATGGTGCTCGCCGTTTTGGAAAAGCGCCTCGGACTTCGTTTTTCCGCATCTGACGTTTATGTAAATGTTATCGGCGGTATCAAGATCGAAGAAACCGCATCTGACACAGGCATGGCACTTGCGATGATCTCCAGCTTGCGTGATCTTCCTGTCCCCGATGATGTGCTTTGTATCGGAGAACTTGGTCTTTCGGGTGAAGTGCGCGCCGTTTCCCGCATCGAGCAACGCGTTCGTGAGGGTGAACGTCTTGGTTTTACCAAGATCGCCGTCCCCAGCCGTAACCTCGGCAAAACCGAGATCAAAGTGGAAAAAGGCACAACGCTCATTCCCATCAAAACTGTTTTCGACCTTTTGCCACTGCTGAAAAAGAAAGATACTCCATAAAAAAACTCCCACAGAATTTCTGTGGGAGTTTTTTCAAATTGTTTCATCGCTGATCTTTTTTGCCTTGACAATACATCTTTCCATTCGCTCATTTCCCTTGGCAAATTCCATGTTTTCTCCGTAACCAATCGCGCGGCGCAAACATTCCATCACCGTTTCACGGCGCATAGCGCCATTCACGTCACCATCATAATAATCAAGTCCGTCATCAAGAAGCATCAACGCAGAGCCTTTCACGCCATTATTGATAAATACAAGATAATCTTCCGCAGTCGCTAAAAGCGCCTCAAAGTGTTCCGCCGCGCATTCTGCATCACCGAGGTTCAGATATCTTTTCACAAGATCCACAAGAATCGACATCTTCTGGTAAATTTGTCTATGTGGCATATCGTCACCACCCGATAAAAAGGCATTGATGATACGGAGCATATATTCTTCATAAGCGGTTTGCTCCTCATAAGACTTGCTTGGCAGATGCGCCATCAACCGCAACGTGCGAGATATGAACCTGGCGCGATAAGAAAAACTTTCTCTGCAAAGCGCCTCTGCTTTTTCGTAGTCCCCCGCTTTCTCAGCGACTTCCGCAGCCCAATAGCAACGGTCACCATAACGGAAAGGCATTTTGGAAAGCATTTCTTCCGCCTTTTCTTTTTGCCCCACACGTGCCCAAACCGATGCGATCAAAAATCTTGCCTCTGCCTGCAAGTCTGCGTCATCACTATGACGAAAAATGCAGTTGGCAAAGCGCTCACATTCTTTGAGAACCTCATCATCGGCGAACACATGAAGTTTGCCCCAATAAAGCTCGGAAAGATCTAGCAGATATTTCGCAGCACGGACATTATTCGGGTGAGAAAGGAAAAACTCATACATCATTTGAAACCCAACTTCTGCTTTTTCTGCGGCAGGGGGCCAACTGCATGAATTCACCGTTTCGATCGCCATACATTTTTTGTAGACCTCATCGAATTCCGCGCTGTCATTTTCATCAACAATGCCGAGCAAAACGTCTGCGGAAACGTCCAGAACGCGCGAAAGAGGTACGATCTGCGAAATATCGGGCATGCCCGTATCTGTTTCCCACTTAGAAATCGCTTGTACGCTGACACCGATTTCTTCTGCTAATTCCTGTTGTGTAAGATCTGCACTCTTACGAAGCTTTTTGAGTCTTGTACCAAAAGTTACT
>JBGVIG010000199.1:0-7970 GCA_045122995.1 Eubacteriales bacterium
ATCTCGCCGTCTGTTTTGCCTGTCATGGTTGTCTTTTCTCCTTTAAAAAATATAGCCGTATGGATCGTCGTCGTAGGTATTTTTAGCGGTTCCGGCACGCTTTCGGGTGATATTCACGGCATTTAAGAACATGCCCCATTCTTTTATGAAATGTTCTTGGCATGAAAGCAGGATCTTTTGCTCCAGTTCCTCACAAATGTTGCTCTCAAACAGTTGCTTTTCCGTTTTGATGCCTCTGTCTGTAAGAAAATCCGCGATCATGTTAGCGATGGCTGCTGATGCTGCCCAGCTTGTAAAGATTGTGGACATATCCTTTCCGACGAGGTTTTTTTCATGGATCAAGAGCGTCGGTAGTGCCGCGTTTGCGAGAAATGAGAAGTTGAATTGAATGTTTCCTCCGTTATACGAAAGCTCGTACGGCATCTCACTTCCGTCCACAAAATACCATACCGTGTCGTCATCTCGTACAAGTGTTTGTGTACCTGCTCCGCGGATAACATTTGTGATTTCACCATGGGTAACGGCGATCAAAACGTCATCTTTTTTCATAGGATATGAGGTGCGGCGCGACGGTATTTTTCCGACGATGATTTTTTTGCTGCTTTCCATACGAGTACTCCTGCTTTTTACATAATTTTTATAATAATTATATCATAATTTCATCGAACAATACAATACCCTGATCGGAGATGACATCAACTTTTTCTAAATGTCTTTTGCCTTTTGTATGCTTCTATGCCGATCAGATCTTCTGCCTGAACAGAAGACTGGATATGCTGAAATACATAACTCACGTCATCGTTTGTGATAAACGGTTCATCACCCTTAGCAATGATCCGTTCAATGGCGTGATCCTTTAGTTTTTCACATGCCTCTACAATATCTGCACCGCTGAAGCCGTCACTGAGCTGCGCGATTCGATCGATATCCAAATCATCAGCCTTCGGCACGTCGGAGATTCTGGCTTCGATGATCGCTTTTCTGGATAACGTGTCGGGAAGCGGAATATGAATGGCGGTGTGGAACCGTCCCGGACGAAGAAAGGCGGAGTCGATATCCCACGGACGATTGGTGGCGGCGATCACGATGAGCGTATTTTTGCTTTCTTCTGCACTTTGGATACCGATTAGCAGCTCCGGTATGATTCGTTTCATAGTAGAGGAATCGGTGTCGCGTTTGGTGCCGAGCGCATCAAACTCATCGAAAAAGATAACGGAAACATCATTCTTTTTTGCTTCTTCAAACAGCGCTTTGATATTTTGCTCAGCTTCACCGAACCACTTGGAGAGAATATCCGAGCATTTTATATCGTAAAAAGCGGCGCCGATCTCATTGGCGATGGCATTTGCGATCATGGTTTTTCCCGTGCCGGGAACGCCGTATAAAAGAATACCGCCGCCTCTTTTTTTCTTGAACTTTTCATAAAGCTCGGGATAATTTTTCGGATAGATCGCGAGCCGTCGGATCTCGTTTTTCACCTCCTCAAGACCGATAACGTCCTTGAACGTAAATCCCGATGAGCGGGAAGAGGTGAATGTCGGTCGATCGGAATCGTTTTGTTCCGGATTATGCGGCATATACGGTGCGGCATCGTTGCTTTCTTCCGGTGCTTGGCTGTTTTCGAGCATTTTGATTTCGATTGCTTGCGAAAGCGCACAAAGCTCATCTGCCCGTCGGATCAGTTGATCTTTGGCGTCGCCCGATGTGAGTCTTGCCAGCAGGAGCGTGTTTTCCGCAGCAGAATAAAAAAGATGCGTTGCTTTTTTTAGTTCACCGTTTTTCAAAGACGAAAGTCCATTTTCATAGCACGAATCAATGGCACCTCGCAAAAAAACAGAATCGTCCGTATGCATGAGATCACACCTCCTCCAGCTTATTTTTGATCAGCCTAAGCTTGGCATCGATGATAGCATTCGAGGTTTGCTCAGGGAGGTCCGCGCTGTCAAGGAGCGTGGAAAGCTCATCGTCAGAAACGAGCGCTTCCACCCGGTGCCCCATGCTGGTTTTGTCGTCCCCCGATAGGCAATCATATAGCTCGGCGTAGCTATGGATCGCATGATGAAAATCAGCATTTCGATTTTTTCCGTATTTGCTTGCGTTTTGTATGCGGAGAAGTGAAGAATGCTTTTGGGTGAATAGATCCATGGAAGTGTTATAATTTTCGATCATTCGATCCATGTCGTCTATTTGCAGGGAGAGCTCAAGCTGTATGAGCATTTCCTCCAATAGCTTTTTGGTGACAAGGCATAAACGCAATTTTTTCTTTGTCGCTTGATAAATGGACTTATTGCCCATTTCTTTGGCATTTTTTGCTTCGGTAACAAGGTCCATTTGACGTTTTTCCAAGCGGCTCAGGTGGCTTTGGAACATGGAAAGCGTTTTGATCACGGAAGCACGCACACGGACTTCGCTATTGATATCCGGCGGCTTTTTCATATATTCCGGCATAAAATCCCTCCTTTATCTGGTGTTATGCCACTATACGGCAGACGGCTTTTTCTTTTGCGATTCGAGATGATCGTACTGTGCCTCAAGCTCGTTGATCCTCTGCTGCTCAAAAGCACCGGAGTCGCCTTCGTCGATCGCTTGATCCAAGTTGAGCTTTTCTCTTTCGATCTCTTGTTCGATAAATGTCTGCTCCTGACGGATTCGCATGTTGTTCATTTCTTCTGTGATCTTAGTCGCGGTATTCGCGGAGCCTTCAAAAGCACCGTCCTCGTTCATGACGACATTTGCGTTTTTCTTTTCAACGACGTGACCGTTTTCATCGATGATCGTAAAGAAGAACGGGTGCCATTTGAAGCTTGCAGAGCCGCCAAAACAGATCATACCACCGATTGACCAGCTGATCTCCAAAAGCCACACAAGAAATCTACCTACAAAGCAGACACCAAGTGCTAATTGATACAAGGTGCAGAATGCGGTATGTTTTCCGCCGACGGATTTATTTGCCATGATCATGCTCAAGAGCAAGATCGCGAGCATCAAAATGATTCCAAAAATCTGTATGCCGTAAAATTCTTGTGACGCGATGGCAACGATTCCTGCGATCAAAGCGATACCGGTGACAAATCCAAGCAGCTGTCGGGGTTTGGTGATCATGTTTTTGCCTGTTTCGTTGTAAAGACGAATAAAATATTTTGTTGCGAGAAGCTTCAAGATGATGTAGCCTGCAACCATTGCGACGAGCATAATAATAACTGTAGAATTATCCATAAATATAAACCATCCTTTTTTTATTTTTGTTTTTATAATTTTAGAAATTGTGGAATTGATCGTATGAAAAAATTGCGGTTTTGAAGCGGTCTTGTGCGGCCTGTAGCGGTAACACCTCCCTTGGGTTGTCATTTTGCTGTGTGGCTTCTGATTGATCAGATCAGACGCCGTTTTCGTTTTACACATGTGCTTTTTGCGTGAATTTGTTTTACGCACTTATTGTAGCACGAAAAGGTGTCAGAGTGTTATGCTTCGTTTCGGAAAAACAAAGTTCCGTTTTTGGTCGGATTCTTTCACTTTTGTTTTGTTCTGGTTCATGTATGGAGAACACGAACCGTCATAAAAAGCAAGAATCCTTTGAAAAACGGAACAAAAATAGCTTTTCTTTTTTGAGAAAATATGATATAATAAGATCATGTTATAAAAAGGAGTATGCTTATGGGCTTTTATGTCAATGAAATCACATATGAATTAAAGCAGCATTTGAACCTTTCCGAAAAAGCATGGGATATTATCTATAGTGATATGAGGGATTTTTACGGGGAAGAGAGCAAGCAATCTTTTTCCGGCTTCCTCAACAGAATTTTTTATCATTATTATCAAGACGCCGAAGGCAGTCTTGGGATTCGATGCAATCAACTAAGAGAAGATCTTTTGGGCTTGTCGAAGAAAAATGGGCTTGTTTTTTCCGATGCCGAGAAAACGGAACAAATTATTTCTTTGCTTGTGAAAGAATATGAAAAAGGATTATTGCAAAAGATCGCTGCCTATCCGAAGGGAATCGGTAAAAAGTTCAGGGTGAATCGACAAAATTTAGAGGTTTTGAGAGATTCTGATTCCTATCGTTTCTATGATGGCTCCATTGGAGCTTATATGAAGGCTGTTTTTGAGGAATATGCAACCTTGCCGACAGCCAAAAGGGAAAGTATTTTTTTCAAAGATGTCCTTGATGTCTGTGATTTTGCCATTGCTTGTCGCAAAAAACTCAAAATTTCTTTGCGTCAAAGAGTGTCTGCCAAGGATAGCAAAACATATACACGTAAGTTTTACGTTGCGCCTTATACTGTCATGTCGGATAAAGCCGTAATTTTCAATTACTTGATCGGCGTTTCCGAAGAGATTCGAGAAGACGGAAGTGTTGATGAAAAACGAATCTCCAGCTTTCGTATATCCAGAATTGAAAAAATTTCGGTGATGAATAGCATGAGCGGATTTTTATCTCAGCAGAAAATCGAGGAAATCCAAAAAGAAGTACAAAAAAAGACCACGCAATATATGTCCGGCGATTTGGTGGACATTGAAGTGGTCTTCACAAAAAAAGGGTTGGAATTGTTTGAACGGCAGATCTATCTGCGTCCATCTTCCTACCAAAAGATAGATGCGTATTCTTACGTATTTCATTGTACGGAGCTGCAAGCGATCCATTACTTTTTCAAATTCGGAAAAGATGCCTGCATCGTAAGTCCTAAGTCCTTGCATGACAGATTTCAACATTATTACAAAGAAGCGCTTGCGGCTTATGAAAAAGAAGATGATCAGTAATATTTTCCATTTATAGAGCAAAAGAAAAAGGATCGCTTACGCGATCCTTTTTGTTTTGGCTGGGATAGTTGGACTCGAACCAACGAAATGCAAGAGTCAAAGTCTTGTGCCTTAACCGACTTGGCTATATCCCATTATTGATTTGTGCAAATCATTATAACATGATTTTGCGCCGCTTGTCAATACAAAAGTGTAAAAAAGATGGAAAATAACCCTTGAGGTCTGTGTTTTTCGTTCGACCTCAAGGGCGTGATTTTGACATCAATTACATTTGGAAAACGTATAGAGGAGTACAGCGGCATCGGCGCGTGTGACGGGCGCTGTGCGGTCTTCATTTGCCACAAGTCCTACCGATGCGAGCATGGCATAACCGTCATCGGAGATTTCATCTTCGGTTTCCACGCAGGCGGCAACAGCATCGGAAAAGGAGAGGGCGCGTCCTGTGGCGATGCGGGCGAGAATGGTGGAAGCTTGCGCGGAAGTGATAGGTGCGTTGGGATCAAAGACCCTGCCATTTTCGGTTTCAATGCCGACAACAAGACCAAGATTTTCTGCTGTCGTGATATAGCGATTTTGATAATCGGTGAAATTTTCAGCATCAGTAAAAGAAGATCTTCTCGGCGCAAGCAAAGAAACTTCCATATCACACATCTGCATTGCCATGATCAGAAAATCCGCACGGGAAACGGTCTTTTCGGGATAGAAAAAGGCTTCGCCGCCGATCTTTTCACCCACGAGGATCTCTTTTTCCGCGAGTGCTACAGCGGAAAGCTGTGCGTCATTGCCTTTCATGTCGGTATAAAGAATACCGCTTTTGTTTTCTGAGGTTGTGATGGAAACGGTGGCAGGCTCAGAACGATTGCCATAGCAATCCACGGCAACAAAGGTAAAGCTGTCTGTGCCTGCACTGCCAAGGCTTGCGGTATAACGAAATTCCCCTTTTTCCGCATTCAAAAGGGTGAGATTACCTTTTTTGGGGGAATCTACAATGAAATAGGTGAGCGTGTCACCGTCGGGATCTTCGGCACTGAGGGACGAGAACACGGGAACGGATTCCTTTGCTTCCAAGGAAGCCGCATTTGCCATCGGCTTGCCGTTGAGGCTTTCGAGCATACAAACGGTGCAAACAAAATCATTTTCATAAGCATCACCGTACGGTTTAAAGGTAAAGCTTGCCGTTTTGCCTGCTTCCGCAGGGATAAAACGGAGAGCGGCGATCGCTTCATAGGAAATGAATTGTCCCACGGTGACGTCCGTGGAGCCGAGCTTCAAGGTGCCGTCACTCTCGCTTGGCAAAGAGGTGATCTCCACGCCAACGTAAGAAGCATTGCCGAGTGCTTCTTCAAAATCCGCGGCGGTGAAAGAAACGGTGTTTTTACCCACACCGGTTTTGATGATCTGCACATCTTCCTGCAAAACGGAAATGGCAGGAGAGAGAAGTCCGCCGGCATAAACATTCATGCCGATACATAAGAAAAGACAAAAAAGAAGTCCGAGAAAACAGATTTTTTTCATAAAAATTATGAACCTTCCTTTCATATCATCGGAAAAGATCCGCATGATCAAGCCATACTTTTTCATGCTTTAGCAATCTTTGCCGATTTTGATAAGAGTATTTTATCCGAAGGGATATTTTCTTATACAAAAACTTGACAGAAATGCAGAAAAAAGATAAAATATAAAGTAGAATAAAATAGATCTTTGGCAAAAGATCGAAAGGAGTTATTTATGTTTTTATTCGCAATTGGTATTTTGGCATTGGCAGTAGCAATCGGCGCTGTCATTTATGTTTTGAAAAATTGTAAGCAGGGTACTTATCCCAAAAAGAGAAGTGTCGGTCTTGCGATCGCGGTAGCTTGTGTTTTGTTGGCAGTGGTTTGTATCTCTTCGGATTGCATCACATCGATCCCCACCGGTCACACAGGAATCGTGACGACGTTCGGTCATGTTGAGGATTATACATATGAAGCAGGTCTTCATGTGAAGATGCCTTGGCAGCAAGTGATCAAAATGGATAACCGTATCCAGAAAAAGATCGTGGAGATGCAGTGCTTCTCCAGTGACATTCAGGAAGTTGATGCGGTCTACACCATCAACTATCAGATCGAAAAAGCAAACGCCCAGACAATCTATCGCACCATCGGCCAGGACTATTATGATACGATCATTCTCCCTAGAATTCAGGAATCCGTAAAAAGCGTGATCGCGAAATACAATGCGGAAAGCCTTATTTCCAGCCGTGAAAGTCTTTCCAATGAGATCCTCAATAATCTTGTCGGCAAATTGCAGGTATATAACATTGAGGTCATCGACGCTTCCATTGAAAATCTTGACTTCTCTGACACTTACACCAATGCGGTAGAAGCAAAGCAGGTTGCAGAACAGAACAAACTCAAAGCGCAGATCGAACAGGAACAGGCGATCCTCGAAGCAGAAGCTGCGGCAGAACGTGCTTTGATCGAAGCAAAAGCGGAAGCAGAACGCGCTGTGATCGAAGCGGAAGCAAAAGCGGAAGCACAGAAAAAAGAAGCAGATGCCAAGGCTTATGCCGGTGAAAAAGAAGCAGAAGCGAACGAAAAGATCGCAGCAAGCCTTTCCAAAGACCTCATTGACTATAAGACCGTGGAACAGTGGAACGGTGAACTTCCCACTTATGTGGGCGGCGAAGGCACACTCCCGATTCTTGATCTGACAAGTGGCGACACTTCTGCAAACAATGAATAAACTTCTTGAAAAAAAGCAAACGGACGGGAAGCAATATTCCCGTCCGCGCCGAATTTTGGTTGCGGCAATGTCCTTGCTGCTCCTTGTGACGGTGGTTCTTCTTGGACGCTTTATCCTGGAACCGCCTTACGTTTACTCGACAAAAACAAGAACGCTTCTTTATCATTTGGTGATGGACGAGCCTTATAGCCCTTACACCTATCTTTTTGTTAAGGAAGCGGACTTTGAAGCACAGCTTGATGCGATCAAAGCATCTGCGATCCCCACATATTTTGCGGACGAACCCGAAAAATCAGGTGGCAAGCCTTGCCTTGTGCTCACCTTTGATGATGGCTATGTGGATAATTACACCACAGCATTTCCGCTTCTTCAAAAATATGAGATCAAAGCCACGATCTTTTTGATCACGGATATGATCGGCACGGAAGGACATCTGACCGAAGAGCAGATCCGTGAAATGGCAAAGAGCGGGTTTGTTCGCTTCGGCA
>JBGVIG010000200.1:0-1667 GCA_045122995.1 Eubacteriales bacterium
CCGTCTACACCCCTCGCTCGAAGGCTTTGGCTTCATCGTTTCCGAGCTTGCAAAAATGGCAAATATTCATTACATCAACGGTGCCAACACCGTCACGTATTTCGGCGCACTCTGCGTTAACAGTTCTAAATTATAATGAAAAAGGTTGAACGAATTTCGTTCAACCTTTTTCATTTTTCTTCGGTATATCTCGCCTCATTGTAGCGAGGAATCAGAGAGGCATCATCGCCTTCTCTGTAAAGCTTTTCACCAACCTCACTGGGTGTGAGCGACGCCGAAACATTCTTATCTCTTTTGAAAACGTAGGACGCATATTCATAGCGGATCTTTTGCCGATCACTTGCGTTTTTCGGCAGCTTCGGTGCCTTTCGATGGGTTTGCCCACCGCCACCGGTGCGGATCTCCACAAAAAATTTGCGTTCGTTCTTCCCTTCCAAAAAAACTTTATCTTGGGAAGTTGGCAAAAGTCCCACACGGTCAAGAAGTGCGCCCACACGGCGAAGAAAGACAGAAACGATCTTTTTTACGCCTGCAAAAAATGATCTTTTTTCTTCTTTTCTGCCAATATGCCACACGATGCGCAAAAACAAAAAGACAAAAGCCGCGGCAAACATAAACACCATCGCTTGAAGAAGTTTATGCTTTTGCACAAATTCCAGCGAGAGCGCAAACGTGAAGATCGCACCGAGAACGGCATAAACAGCAAGGCGGATCTTTTGTGCCTTCGGAGAAAGTTTTTTCATTTTTCATCACCTCCGAGCATGATCACCTTCACGGTATTGCCAAATCGTTCGAGTAACGAGATCTGCTCCGCGATTGCCGAATCGACATAAGTCGTCAGAATAAAAACTTCGCTGTGAGAAATTCCTCGTAAAATATCCGCAGACAAAATACTCGCAAACGAAACACCGTCGATGGCACGCATGCAAGCCATCGTGCGCAAAAGCTCTCTTTTGTGATGCTCACCGCCGCGCAAGGGGAAGACTACCTTTTTCTGACCGTCCACCGTACCGCAGTTGGCAGAAAAGGCACAAGTACCACCCATATCGAGCGCACGCACCAAAAACGAGGCGGCAAAACGAAGCCCCTCCTCCATCACATCCTCATAGCGGTCAAAGGAAATGCCCGAACTTTTCGGCAGGTGAAAATTCTGATAGATATAATATTTGCAATTAGAAGAATATTCGTATTGATTGACCATAAACCGCGGAATCGCCCCCACCGAAGTTCTGGCGCTGGCTTTGAAGTTGATCGAGCGAAATGGGTCGCCTGCGCTGTATTCGCGGATACCGCTCACCGAAAAAGGATCAAAAATAAGCTTTCTGCGAGAAAGTGCGTCACCCAGACGATAAGCACCGAGAAGCGGCTCGCGAAGCTCTTCCAGCTTCGGATAAACGTAAAGCTCCGCAAAGGAATCCACGTATTTTTGTTCCCCCGAACGGAAAAACGAAACGGACGTCAGTTTATAATAGCCGCGGCGCGTGGCAGTGATGATGCTTCTTTTGGTGATCTTTTCAAAAGGCAAAAGATGAAATCGGCTGAAAAAATGCCGCATTTCACCCTTTTCTGCCGCTACGCCTCCGATCTGCAAGCCGCGATAAAAATAGCTCTCCACATCAACGTAAAAAAGAAAGAATGGCGTGGGATTGACAATCGTTTCCACAAGC
>JBGVIG010000201.1:0-3949 GCA_045122995.1 Eubacteriales bacterium
AAACAGGTCTTACTTCATCAGCATCTTCGTCTTCGTTTTTAAAAGGTGTTACCGGCTCTGTTTTTCCGAGCTCTTCGGGTACAAAACCACCCAAGCTGTCTTGATTCAGAGGCATCGTCTTGCCGATATTCGGGTCCACCATTCCTGCCTGCGGCTGATTCAAAGGCATTGTAGGGCCGATATTATCCGCTACCCAACCGTTTGCATTTGCATTGAACGGAACGGACGACACATTTCCGGCACAAGCAGGGCACTGGTTGTACTTAGAGGCGTCATAAAAATGACCATTGGGGCACTGTTTCTGTTTCATAGTAAAATCTCCTTTTTATATGATTCATTGTTTATAGTTATAAGTGATCGTTGCTTGAGTAAGCGCTTTGTTGGTGTAGCCCATCGTGATCGAATCCCACTGCTTGCGCGTACCCATATAATTAACGTTTTTCAAGGAAGTCCCTTCAAAAGCATAGTCACCGATCAGCACCAAACTGCTCGGTATCACGATCGTAGTCAAATTTTCGCAATCACGGAAAGCCTCGTTGCCGATATCCACAACACGTTTCGTCAGCTTAACGGAAGTAAGGGAAATACAATCTTCAAAAGCACAATTACCGATGCTGATAAGCCCTTCCGACAAATGAATCGAAGAAAGTGATGTGCATGACGCAAAAGCATATTTGCCGATCGTTAAAATGTTTGAAGGGATCGTGATCTCTTTTAGACTCGTGCAACCGAAAAAAGTATTTTCTTCAATCGTGGTCAAGCTTTCGGAAAGTTTAATATAAGTCAGTTTTTTGCAACCGTAAAACGCTTGCTTGCCCATCGAAGTCACGCTGTCGGGAATCGTGATAGACTCCAGCGATTCACAACCGTAAAACGCCAAATTCGCTATACGAGCAACGGTATCAGGAATAGTGACCTCCACCAAATCGGTGCAATCACGCAAAGCAAGCGCGCCGATGCTCGTCACGGGCAAGCCATTATATTCCGAAGGAATCACAATATGCGAATCTTTACAGGTTCCCGCGCCTTTTAAGGAATAAGACTTTTGATCGCTGTTCAGTTCAAACGAAAGTCCCGCGCTTGCGGAGCTTCCTTCGGAGAAAACTACGCTACCAAAAGGAAATCCTGAATTATAGTTTCCGAAGGTCATATTTTCGAACTGTGATTGCGTACCGCCATAATACACGACCGTAAGCGACGAACAACCCGAAAACGCATAATCTTCAATACTCGTAACACTGGCAGGGATCGTGACCGATGACAAGCTCTTACAGCTAACGAACATAAATTCCGAAATTTTTGTTACGCCACTCGGTATCGCAAGCGACTGCAATGCCGAACAATACGCAAAAGCATAGTTGTCGATCCAAGCAATGCTGTCAGGTAAGGTAACGGAAATCAAATTTTGACCATAAGCAAAAGCAAGTTCTCCGATACCCGTTACGGGTAAGCCGTTATGTATAGACGGAACCACGATATTCGTATCCGTGCAGGTGCCAATGTCTTTCACGTAATAAGACTTGCTGTCACTATTAAGTTCCATCGAAAGACCACGGCTTCCCTCGGTCTCTCCTAAGCAAATAACTTCGGCGGCTGTCAAATAAACGTTGTTGGCACCGATAGAAACCTTGTTCCATTGTGTGCGCGTTCCCATGTAATTGATCGTCTTCAAATATTTACAATCGCAAAAAGCATATTCTCCAATGCTTGTCACACTCACGGGAATCGTGATCTCCGAAAATTCAGCGTCATTATTATAGAAAAGCCCGGCCGGGATCGTTTTAACCGCAGAACCAATCGCCACATTTTGCAAAGGACAGTCATAAAAAACCGTATAATACGTCTTTTCTGCTTTATCGTGCCACCCCTCGGAAGAACAATTGATGGCATTATAGGTTACGTCTGTCAGTGCGTAACAGGAGCCAAAAGCATTTCTGCCGATCGAAGTCACCGTTTCGGGAATCGTAACGGAAGAAAGATTCTCACAGTGAGAGAAAGCGCGAGCACCGATCGTTTGAAGATTTTCGGAAAGATCAACGAACACAAGACTCTTGCAGGAAGAAAACGCGACGTTGCCAATCGATATGACACTATCAGGAATCATCAGATTGGTAAAGCGGAACGTTCCGATATCATAAAAAAGACCGTCGGGAATCACGCTCACTTTGGCACCGAATGTTACCGCTGCCAAGGGGCAATTTCTAAATACCGTGTAATAAACATTTTCTTCTTTATCATACCAGCCATTTGCGGAACAAGCCACCGCATTGAACGTCACTTTTTTCAAAGAAGTGCAATTGCCAAACGCATTTCGACCAATCGTTGCAACGTTTTCCGGGATTTCAATAGAAGAAAGTCCTGTACAATCGGAAAACGCTTGATTTCCAATGGAAGTAACAAGATCCGGAATCAAAACGGATGTTAATGCCGTGTTACCATAAAAAGCTTTATCGCCGATGGCGATAACGGCAAGCCCGTTATAGCTTTCGGGAATTACAATATTTTTATCCGTGCAGGTACCAATACCCGTCACGGTGTAAGATTTTCCACCGCTGTTTAAGCGATAAGCTAACCCCTCACTGAAAGGATCTTCTTTTTTGTAGACAATAGAAGCCGCCGTTAACGGCTCATTGAAATTACCAACAGCAATAGACTTCCACTGTGAACGGGTTCCTGCATAAATGATATTTTTCAACGATGTGCAGTTGTGAAAAGCAACGGTTTCAATCACCGCCAAACTTTCGGGAAGCGAGATGCTGGAAAGTGCGGTACAAGCACTAAATGCATATTTCCCAATATACTCCACATTTTCGGGAATCGTGATGCTTGTAAAAGAAAAGGTATCTGTGTTAAAGAACAGACCATCGGGAATCGTTTTGATATTTTTACCAAGCGAAACCGTTTGAATCGGACAATCGTAAAAGATCGTATACCAAGCATCTTCTTCCGCATCATACCAATCCGCACTGCAATCAATGGCGTTATACGTCACCTTTTTCAGAGATGCACAGTGAGCAAACGCAGCCTGCCCTATGCTTGATACCGTTTCCGGAATCATCACAGCAGAAAGTTTTTTGCAATTTCGAAAAGCTTCATGACCAATAGAGATTAACGACTTTGACAAGGAAACCGACGTCAAGGATTCGCAAGAAGCAAAGGCATTGTTTCCGATCTTCTTCACACTGTCGGGAAGTACGACAGAAGTAATGCTCGCATTTTGAAAAGCATTATCGGCGATCGCCGTTACGGGAAGTCCGTTGTATTCCGCAGGAATGACAAGCTCTTTGGAGGTATAAGAACCGATACCTGTCACGGTATACCATTTCCCGACTTCCAACCGATAAGATAGCGTCGGTTTTTCCTGTACGATAGGACTCGTTGTTGACGACGATGTTGTTGTTTGCTCCAATTCATCAGGCGGACCTTCTGTAGAACCAAGCGACGTAGCAATCACCACGATCATCACGACAAAGAAGATCACCGCCGCCGCGATGGCAATGAACATCACGGCTTTTTTATTTTCTTTTAGTTTATCTATAAAAGAAGTATCCCTTTTCTCCGGCAACCTCTCTGTTTTCACGCCGGAAGACTTTGGAGGTTGTTCAAGTTCTTTTGCTGAAGGAGGCGTAGCCTGCACCGATGGATCAGCAATGATCTCGTCAGAATTTTTTGAAATATTTTGAGAAATATTTTTTGTGAATTTTTGAGCGATCGTTCCCATGAATGCCGATGGAGAAAAATTCGTGCTCCTCCCCCGATGCTCCGACACTGGGACTTGAGAAATAGGATCACTCCCTCCTCCTATAAGCGGAATTCTCTGAATCTTCGTCTGCATAAGCGCATTTTTCAGTTCAAAGATCGTCTGATAACGCTTTTGTGGCTGAACAGCCAGCATCATGCGCAAAAGCTTTGCGATCTCCGGCTGAATTCCCGAAAGATTCAGCGTATC